>SKZP01000068.1 GCA_007127275.1 Planctomycetota bacterium | reverse complement strand
TGCTCGTCGAGTCCCTGCGGCGCCTGGTCGTATGCGCGGTCCACGTCGGCCCGTGCGTCTTCGTACCGCCCTTGTGCGGCAAGCAACTCTAGGTGCTCGAACCAGTCCGCCCAACGCTCGGGCTGTTGCGAGACCGCCGCGGACAGGTTGCGCGTACCGTCGTCATGCAATCCGAGTCGCGTGCAAATCAGCGCGAACCAGGCACGCTGCTCCGGTGGCATCTCGCCACTCGCCGACTCGGACGCGAACAGGCGCAGCTCCCGGTAGATCTGCCAAAGCGTTCCCTCGCCGAGTTCGAGCAAAAAGCGGTGTTTGGGCATGCCGGCCCCTTGCACCTGCTTCCAGGCCTCCTGAAGCTGCTCGTAGGAAACCTCGCTCGGCGCATCTTGCGCCTCCTGCCTGTCGGCGTCGTAGACGTCGCGGGCCTCTCGTTCGGCGACTTGCTTCGCGAGGAACGTCTGCTCCCGCTTCGCCGCCTCGAGCTCGGCCTGCGTTTCATTGAAGCGTTCGCCGAGTTGAACGTACAACCACGTCACGTACCCAAGCGCACCCACCGCCAAGATCAGCACGAAAAGGAACGCGAACGTCAGCCGAGCTGGCGTAGCGGCCCCGTCGCTGTTCTGTCTCGTCGTCGGCTCGGCGTTGGCTGCCGGCGACTCCTCGCTCGTTGCGGCCGAGTCGAGGGTGGCGGCCTTCTCTAGGTGGGACTGTTCGGTCACGGTCGTGTGTCTCCATTTCAGTCTTCGTCTCTCCGCTTCTCACGCATCCTAGGATTTTTGCGCACCGGCTGCAGCGGGTGGCTGTGCCCATGAGGAATCATACGCCTCCGCCCAGCGGTTGCTCGGCCGCTGCGGCGACGTACATCCGGCCTGGATTACGCGTGCAGCTCCTGCTTGTGGATGGCTTCGATGATTCGTTGGTTGGCCCGTGGAAACGGATACTCGGCAAGTTCGGATGGGTGGATCCAGCGCAACTCGGCGGCGGACCTCGCTCGGGTGCGCCCTTTGAGGACGCGGCAGCGTATTGCGGTGATGGTAACCGTAAAGTGGGTGTAGCCGTGCTCGACGTGCGCGTATGTGCCGCACGGCTCGACGGTGAGGGCGGTCTCCTCGGCGACCTCGCGCACCGCGGCCTGCTCGGGGGACTCGCCCGACTCAATCTTGCCGCCGGGGAACTCCCAAAGGCCGCCGAGCATCTGGTCGTCGCGGCGCCGCCCAATGAGGAGCTTGCCGCGGCGCCAGCAGACGCCGACGGCGATGTGCTTATGGGGCCGGGCCTTGCGGGGGGCCTTGACGGGCAACTCGGCGGTGCGCTTTTCGCGGCGGGCGACGCAGTCGTTGCGCAGCGGACACGTATCACAACGAGGCTCGCGGGGCACGCAGACGAGGCTACCGAGTTCCATCAACGCCTGATTGAAAGTGCCGGGATCGCCACTGGCTTCGAGCGCCGGTCGCAGCCGTTCGGTAAGCGCGGTGTGCGTCGCCGACTTGGTGATGTCTTCGTCGGAGCCGAACAAGCGGGCACCGACGCGCAGCACGTTGCCGTCGACAACCGGTTCGGCGACGCCGTAGGCAATGCTCGCCACGGCCGCCGCCGTATACGGCCCGAAGCCCGGCAGACGGCGCAACGCCTCCGGCTCGCGCGGTAGCTTGCCGTCGTTCGTGGCGACGATCTCTTTCGCCGCGGCATGTAGCATCCGAGCGCGGCGGTAGTAGCCGAGGCCCTCCCAGAGCTTGAGCACCTCTTGGGGCTGTGCGGCGGCAAGCGCGTGCACATCCGGGAAGCGGGCGAGAAAACGCTCGAAGTAGGGGATAACCGTCTCCACCCGCGTTTGTTGCAGCATCACTTCACTGATCCAAACGCGGTACGGAACGGGCTCGGTGCGCCAGGGCATTTCCCGCTTGCTCGTTTCGAACCAGGCGAGCAACCGAGCGGGCCACTTCAGCTCCGGACGGTTGCGCCTCGGGGACGTTGCCTTGTGCGTGCGTGAGGACATGTGACTGCGCTGACACAACGTTTACAGGTCCGCCAATGAAACCGTCATGTTTCGTTTCCGGCGAGAAAAGGCAAGGTTCCGAGTTCCGAAAACACCTACGAAATGCGCTTGGTGGCCACGGGCCGCGGCCCCACGCTTGCGCTGCGCGCCTTCCTCCGTCTCGCATACGGCAGGTTCGGCAGAACTGCGGTGCTGCAAGGGGATACGGCAACCATCGGCGCGCACGAGGCAAACAACGGTGGCCCCCGCATCAATCACCGCGTCAAGGTGTCGCGTACGTGTTTGTCGTTGCCGAGGCAGATGATTAGCGTTGCGAAAGTAAGGTGGCGAGGCGGTCACGGCTGGGGGCGCGGTCTTGCAACTCTTGTTCGGCCAGCGCGTGTACGTGGCGTAGCACCTCGTCGAAGGGGACGAGCGCGGCGGCGAAAGTTAGCGATGGTCCGTCGACCTCCGGAGGCTCGTCCACGGCCGTTTCGCGCACTTCGATCGGTAGCGCCTCGATCAACTCGGTGAACTCGAGGTGCCAAACGTGGCCTCGCAGGGCATCGCGGGGCGCCGACTCCACGCCTTCGAGCTGATCGACGTGGCGCAGCAGCGCCCGGCGAATGCGCACGTCGAGCAGGTGTGCAAGGGCGCGCGTGGCGTCGGCCTCTGCCGTGCGCTGCGCCATGTCGGCATCCTCGTGGCGCGCCTGGCCGACGGCGGTGAAGCGGGCGGGGACGCGCGGGCGAGCCCGCTCCTCGCTCTGCTGCGGCCGCGCCGTTGCCGGGGTGGGCTGTGTTTGCGCCACGTCGCCGTCGGTGTCTTGGGGCTCGGCGGCGAGTGGGCGCCGCGGTTCGTATCCGTCGACGACCCAGCCGGGCATATCCGCCCCCGGCGTTCGCTCCAAAGGCTCCGGCGGCCCCGAGGCACACGCCGCCGTGACCCCAACAAGCAGCCCGAAGACGAGCACGCGCCGGCGCTTCGGCGACGCCGCGTCGGCTTTGCTGGCAGGTACGTGTGGCATTGGGCAGCTTGTGGCAAGTAGCACGGCCGGAGGTCCGGCACCTGGTCCAACCGAGAGACACGCGTCTCTCAAGTGCTACCGGCGGCGCCGCGGCGGAAGGTCCCCCGGCAGCGGTGCGGGTGCGCCATCCTGGAGGGTGGGCGCCGGTCGCCGTTGTGTCGGGGCGTCGTCATTGTCGCCTGCGTGGTTGCCGTTGGTGCTTTCGTCGGCGAGGGTCGTGGTCGCGGCGGCTCCGTCGGCGGCAAGCAGGGCGCGGAAGCGCTCGTCGGCGAGCAACCACTCCCCTCCGGCCAGCGCGTGCAGCGCCTCGAACGTGTGGCCTCCTTCGAAGGCGACGTCGCTGGCGCCGCCATGGGCGGCTTGCGCCGCGAGGTGCGCATACAGGTAGGGAACGTCACGCACCTGGGAAATCGTATTCCAGAAGTCGACCATTTGCAGGGTCAGTCCTGCGGTGCGGACATTTTCGATTGTATCCAGAAACGCCAGTTG
>SKZP01000497.1 GCA_007127275.1 Planctomycetota bacterium | reverse complement strand
GGCAAGGGGGCGACGAAGACGCAGGAGCGGCTCAAGGAATATGCGCGGCTGCACGACTTTCACCGCCGGGTGCGCAAGGACTCGGCCTTCTTCGTCGTCGACGAGGACCGCCGCTGGTACGACCCGTATACCGGCCAGCGCACGCCATTGAAGGTCAAGGGCCGCAAGCCCTCGGTCGGCGAGCTTACGAAGATGCTCGCCCACCTCGATCGGATGAGTGCGAAGCGCAAGTCGCAAGGCGAGGAGGAGCCCGAGCCGTTTTCGCCCGAGGAGATGGAGCTGAGTGTAAAGCTCCATACCGACCGGATGTTTCGTTGCTACGACGCGCTGAACCGCTGGTACGACCCGTTCACGCTCGAGCCGACGAGCATTCGCCTCGACGCCGAGACGAAGCGCGTTACCCCGCGCCAAGTCCGCGAGACCTGGGAGTACCTTTCGAATTCCATGGCCTACCGTGCCAACAGCGGCACGCCGCCGCACCCGTATGAACGCGTGCGGGATGCGGTCAAGCGCGGCAACAAGCGACTGATGCTTGCGCACCGCTTGCGCACCATTGTGCGGCGCGAGCCGGTCTGGACGGTGCAGGGGGACAACGGCTTCTGGGTTTGTCCGTTCTGCCGCGACGAGATTGAAACCGTCGACATTCGCAGCCCGTTTCTGCTGCGCGAGGTTGGGCCCCGGCAGATGGCGCGCCACCTCGTCGACAGGTGCGACAGCTACCGCTCCGGCACCGAGCCGGCGCGCACCGCGGCGGAGTTGGCCGGCACGCCGGTGCTCGCCTCCACCTCCATGGAAGCGGATGCCGCAAAGAGCAACGAAACCGGCGTGCGCCTGCGCAGTGCCGAGTACGCCTCCGCTGCGCAGGCCTTTGAGCGCTTGCAGAAAGAAAGCGGTCCGGTCGACAAGGAGTGGCAGGCCATCCTCGACGCGCGACCGAGCGAGGAGGAACTCGAGCGCCAGCGCGAGCAGCAGGAGGAGCAGCGGCGCGTGATGGAGCGGGCGCGTCAGGTGCAACTCGGCATGCTGCCGAAGGTCCCGACGCTCGACGGCTTTGAGATCGACATCATCTTCAACTCCTGCGACGAGGTCAGCGGCGACTTTTACGACTTCGTCGAGGTCAGCGACAATGAAGTCGGCATTGTGATTGGCGACGTCGCCGGCCATGGCGTGCATGCTGCGCTGGTGATGGCGGCGGCGAAGAAGGCGCTAAAGATTCGCGGCAAAGGGGTCAGTTCGCCGCGTGAGGCGCTGATGATGCTCAACGACGACTTGAAGCCGGAGTTGCCGTCGAACATTTTCGTGACCATCTGGTACGCCGTGCTCAATTTGCGGACCATGGCGCTGACTCACGTGCGTGCCGGGCACAATCCGTTGCTCGTCTACAATGCCAAACACGAACCGAAGCTTCGTAAGTACGAGCCCAAGGGGATGATTGTCGGCATGGCGCCGGGGAGCATTTTCGCCAAGACGCTCGAAGAGGAGACCGTGATCCTGCGCAAGGGCGACCTTGTCGTGCAGTACACCGACGGGGTCACCGAGGCGATGGACCAGGAAAAGAACGAGTACGGCGAAGACCGGCTTGACGAGTTCATGGTCGCGCACGGCGACAAAGAAACGAACGACTTCCTCAAAGCGCTCGACACGGATGTGCATGACTTCCGCCGCGGGGCTGAGCCGAACGACGACGTCACCATTCTCGCGTTGCGCTACGTCGGCTGCGAAGCGGAAGCGCTGCCCGCGGCGGAGCCTGCGGAGGCGGAGCCTGCGGAGGCCGTGCTCGCGGAGGCCGAACCTGCGGAGGCGGAGCCTGCGGAGGCGGAGCCTGCGGAGGCCGTGCTCGCGGAGGCCGAACCTGCGGAGGCAGCCCCCGCCGACGTCCAGTCCGCCGCGTGGAACCAGCGGCCCGGGGTGCACATGGTCCCCGCAACAAGCCCCAGCGAGAGCGACATTGACTTTTCCCCGCACGACTCGGTCGACCTCGAAGCCATCACCGAGTTGCGTCAATCCGGGGAGCGCGCCACGGCGGCCCAGCGACAAAGTGAAGTCACGGACCTGCCGAGCGAGTTGTTGAGCGAGGCAGAGCCGGTCACCGACACCGCCGAGGCGGCGCCGGCTGCCGCGGCCTCCGACGAGTTCTTCGCCATGGTCGGCGACCTTGACCCGAACGTCTTCGGCGGCGACGACCCGTTCGCGCCCATGGAACCGGTCGAGGACGACGTATCGACGGACTACATCGAACCCATACCAGAGAACGAGGACGACTCGGATTTCGACGAGCTTCCGTAAGCAGTTGAGCCGACAGCAACGTAGCAGCGTCGAGCGCAGTAGCCTCGCCCACGGCTTCCATCCGACGGCCTACGAGGTGCGACGTTCGTAGGTCGAAGCTGCGGTCCCCTTTGGGGTGGTCAGGTGGGAGAGGTGTGAGTACCATGCACGGGTTCTTGTGCGGGCTTGGCTTGGTTGGCGTCGGAAACGCGAGCGCGTATTTGTATGGTTGGCGAGCGCATATTGCATGTTGACGACAGCGACCTCGTGTTGCACGTGGTGCACGAAAGCTTGAAGCGTAGCGGCTTCGAGGTGATGAGTGCCGCGCAACTCGGGGAGATTCCGGGGTTGCTCGAGCAGTACGGGCTGCCCGAGTTGATTGTGCTCGACATCAATATGCCGGAGGTGCAAGGGGACGACCTGGCGACCTTCTTTCGCGATCAGTGGGGGTTGAACGCGCCGATCGTGCTTTTCTCGGATATCGCCCGCGACGAGATCGCCCGGTTGATCGAGCGTGTTGGCGCTGCGGCGGGCCTAAAGAAAGAAGACGGGGTGATGAGTCTCTTGGCGACGATCCGCCAGGAACTCAAGGCGATGCGCCCGGATACGCAGATTACGCGGCTTCCGACACACCGCTCGGGAAATCCGGTGCAATCCGTCTCCGACGACTCGACCTCGGATGTGTGGAGCGAAAGCGACGCGCCGCTGGGAGAGGCTGGAGACGTTGCCTCGGGGATGCGGGACGCGGAGGCGAGTGATTCGATGACCGTGCTTGGCTTGGAGCGGGGGGCCTCCGCAGGGGAGGACGACAAGCGGCGTGCGGCGTTCGAGTCTGAGGCGACACTGGATACGCTGGATGTGCTCGGCCCGGAGCCGGATGCCGTTGTTGCCGACGCCGCGGCGCCGGGGGTACCGCCGATGTGGGAGCCGCCGCCGCCGGGCAGCCGCGACGACGTGCCGCCGCCGCCACCTGAGCTTGTGCCGTATGCGGCGACGGATCCGGGGAGTACCTCGCTGGGGGAGTTGGAGTCGGCGGGCAGCGACGACGAGTATGTGGACCTTGACTCGCTGGAGGAGTCGTTCGCTGAGGAGAATGCGCGACTGGCGGGGCACGAAGAGGAGGAAGCGTTCGACTCCCTCTCCGACTCGTCCCATGACGACGCGGCAGCCGCCTCCGACGAGGGGTTCGAGCCGTTCGGCGACCTTGAGGAACTGGAAACGAGCGTGGACTT
>SKZP01000595.1 GCA_007127275.1 Planctomycetota bacterium | reverse complement strand
TTGAGCGGCCGGTCCCCTTCCCAGTCGAAGGTGTCGTCGACGACCACGCTCTTGGGCATCCCCCCAAGCGCGGTTTCACTTGCCGGGACGTCGAGGCCGGCGTGCCGGTCGTAGGTGCGCGGATCCCCTTTTTCCCAGTCGTAGCTGCCGGTGATCGCGAGGCTGTAGGGATCGAGGGCGGGGCGGTAGGAGTTGAACCACTTTCCCGCTGCGGGGTTCCACTCGCCAAAGGCGCGGTAGAGGTAGCACTGCCCGGCCTCGAGTCCCGGCACAAAGATACTCCAGACGTCGCCGACGCGGCCGTGCTCGGGATCAATGGGAATCTCTTCGCGCGGCTCATCATCCTCGGGGTTGTCGAACAGCAGTACCGAGATTGCCGTCGCATGGCGACTGATCACCACAAAGCGCACGCCCCCCTCGACCGGCTGAGCGCCAGGCCAGAACGGCCGGAACTCTGCAGGAGTGACGACGGCCCGTTGGCCTTGTCGCTGTTTCGCAGCGGGAGTGCTCATACCGTTTCACACCTCGAGGTCCATGCGGATCAAACGCGGAAACGCCGCAGCATGCCGCAGTCACCCCCGAATGAAAAGGGCCGAGCGCAATTCACGCGCATCCCCCATCGGTGCACCGCTCATCCAGTAGCGGAACGGCGACCCCCGACGTACAAGGGTTTGCAGGGGCATCCCGCCACGCCCGCCGACTACGTCGGTGGGTCGCTTCCACCTTTTGTGATGCCGCTCTACCTACCGTTTCGGTAGAACGCGCACGTCAAGCCGGCGAAACACCTCCGGAGGCAGTTTGCGTGTTCGCCCTGCGCTCCCGCCTCGGCGTTGGAAAGGCCAGCGATGGGCTTTTTGTTGCTTGCGATTTTGTGCACCTCCTCGATCGCGCTGATGTTCAAGGTCAGCGAAACCCGCGGCATGAACCGCTACGCGCTGACCACGGCGAACTACGTCACCGCCTGCCTGGTCAGTGGCACATTGCTGCTCCTTCTCGGCATTCCCGGCCTCGGTGGCGACGTGGCCGTGGGCTGGAGCGACCTTGTCGACGAACTCGCCCACGGACCACGGCAAGAGACCTCGATCGACGAGGCCGGCACGTTGCTGTGGGCGCTGTGCGTCGGTGCGGCCGCCGGGGCGCTGTTCTTCCTCGGCTTTCTCTACTACCAACTCGGCGTACGCGAGCACGGTGCCGGCCTGGCCGGGGCGACGATCAAACTCGGCGTGATTGTCCCGATGGCACTCTCGCTGATGGTCTGGCAGGAGTGGCCGAGCCCGTGGGAGTGGGGGGGCATCCTGCTCGCGCTCGCAGCACTGGCGCTGGTCAACATTCCGATCCTGCTCGGGCGAACGCCGCGCGAGGAGCCGCTGGTCACGCCCCCACCTCACTCGTCCGGCCCTCCGCCGGTTCCGCCGCCGCCCGCCACTGCCGCCGCAACGACGACGCAGCGGGTGCCGCTCGGGCGCTATACGCTCGTGCTGCTGTTCCTCTTCGGCGGGATGGCCGAGTTCTCCAACAAAGTCTTCGAAACCTACGGCCTGCTCGGCGTCGAGCGCGTCGTCGACCAGTTGCGCGGCTCGCTGACGTTCTTGTTCGTCACCTTTTTCGTCGCCTTCTGTTTCAGCCTCGCGTGGACGTGGAAGAAGCGGATGCCGGTGCGCCGCCGCGACCTGCTGCTCGGCGTCGCCGTTGGAGTACCCAACCTCTTTTCCTCGACCTTTCTCATCCTCTCGCTCGACACCGTCCCCGCCGCCGCCGCCTTCCCCGCCTTCGGTGCCGGCTCCATCCTGTTGATCAATCTTGTCGGCGTGCTCTACTTCAAGGAACGGCTCGGGCGCCGCGAGTGGTTCGCAATCGGCCTCACGCTCATGGCGATTGCCCTGCTCGGCCTCGGCCAGCGTTGACCACCCGCGCTCACACACCTCGGCGGATTCAATCTTGCAACCAACGCCGGCCGCACCCAGACACGGCGAGTGCAACCGCCGCGAAACCGCCACCCGGGTGGAATCCGGAAACGCTCACGACCGCGGCCCGTGCGTCGAATCCGTCAACGCGCGGGGCCCCACGGGCCGCGGCAAGGGGGCTTGAAAATGCCCCGAGCATCCGGGTTGGTCGCCCACGGTGCCCTTCCGGTTCGTTGCGCAAAGGGCGTCGCGAAGGCCCGCCCAACGTACGTCCTTACCCGCAGAGCTCGCTGCGTACCGGCGTCCGGTCAACGAAATCTTGCAAGAAGAGCCCACGGCACCCCGCACCCCCGTGCGCGGATATGAGGGTGGAAGAGTGCGGCGCTTTGTGATAGGCGGTTCACTTCGTGCCGGCTTTCGCATTTGCCATGTTTCGTTCGTCGGGGCGCGAGATCCTTTGCCGCGGTACAGTGGCGCGTTGTCACGCGGGACGGACTCGGTTCCACGCACACAGAAGTAGACGTTCATGACCTCGCCGACTTCGCCACCGCCCGTCGATCCCGCCCGGCAGCAGACCATTGGGCTGATGCTGCTGTTGCTTCTCTGGCTTGGCTACTGCACCTACATGGCCACGCAGATGGAGCAGCCGGAGCAAGAAGAGGACGAGACGGAAGAGCCGATCGACGAGGAAGAGCTACCGGACCCCGAGCCACCGGAGATTCCCGAGGAGCGACCGACGGAGACCGAGCCGGAGGAAACCGACCGGCCCGAGACCGAGCCGGAGCGCGATCCCGAAGAGGAGGAGCCCCAACCACAGACCCGGCCGGACGAGCCGGAGGCACCCGAGCCGGCGACGCAACTGCCAGAGCCCACCTACGAGGACGTGCGCGCGACACAGGTCACCGGCGAGGATGCGCCTCCCGCGACGCCGCTGATGCGTCCGCTGTTTTCCGAAACCGGCGGCGGTCTCTCCGACCTCTACATCCTCAACTATCAGGGCTTTACCGGTCGCGACCACCGTCGTCGTGCGAACATTGGCGACGAGGCACACATTCTCCGACCGTTCCGCCCCTCGCAGTTGCACTTCACCGCCGACTTGCACCTGCAGGTCGACGGCGAGCCGCTCGACCTCGGCGTCGGCTTTTTGCAGCGCGCCCGCTGGGAGTATGTCGGTCACCAGGAACACGACCTCGAAGGGGAGGAAGCGGAACCGGTGCGTTTCGTCGTCGGCGGCGAAAAGGAGCCGCCGGAGAAGCGCTACGAGGTGGAGTTCCGCTATCCGCCGAAGGATACCGAGGAGGTACCGCCACACTGGCCGGATGGCTTCGTCGTCTACCGCACCTTCGCCTATACCGACGCGACCTATCTCATCGACGTCAACTACCGCTTCGAGAACGACGGCCCGCACACGGTGGAGATTCGCGGCACCTCGCGGCTCAACGGGCCGGTGGGGATGAACACCAGCTTCTTCACCCCCGACGAGACGGACACCCTGTTCATTCGCCGCGGCGAGCATGAGTCGAAGCTCTACCTCCATCGCCCCGGCCGCGAGGAGCCCGACGATCAGACGCTTCGACACTACTACGAGACCGGGCTCG
>SKZP01000125.1 GCA_007127275.1 Planctomycetota bacterium | reverse complement strand
CGCCGGAGGCGTTGCGTGTGCCGAGCCGCGCTGAGATCGCGATCCGCTGCCTCAGCGAGCTTGGCCCAGTGGCCGGCAACCACGGCCGCTTTCTTTTCGACTTCTCGCCCGAGTCGATTGTGTTGCGCATCACGCACGATCCGTCGCCTCGGCTGCTGTACTGCTTTAACAGCGATGACGGCAAGGCCATCGACGCTCCGACGCTACTTTCCCGCGTTGAGACCGGCGACATCGCTGCCGCGGAGTTGGTGATCGGCGGGCCGTTCGTGCAAACGCCGACGGGGCAAGCGTTGATCAAGCTGGGGGCAACCACCGGCGAAAAATCCGGCGTGAAACAAGCTGCCGAGAAGGCCATTGCGATGATGCGCGAGGCCATGCCCAGCGTGACGAGGTAACTCATGCTCGGACTGCGTGTTAACGTACCGATCGCGTGCTTTCGCAAAGGTTACGCACGCGAGTACCTCGAAACCGAGCAATTGCCCCCGCCGGCCACGGCATACGGCTTCTTGCTCTCGTTGATCGGCGAGACCGATCGCTACAAGCACATCGGTGCCCGCGTCACCGTATCCATCGTCGAGCCACCGCCGGATCTCGAAGCGTCGCATGCACCACGCATTAGCACCGTGCTACGCACACTGTGGCGAGTAAAGAACAAAGATCTTGCTCCGGGCGCCGGCGCCAATGCCCGTCCCGATTTCCAGCAGTTGCTGTCGCCGATTGACTTGGTCTTGTGGCTCGATAGTGAAAAGGAAGAGAACTCCGTCACTCTTGAGTCACGGGTAGCTGAGGCTCTCTACAATCCAGCCAGCGTGACTCGCTTCGGCGGACTATGCCTCGGCGAGAGCGCACATCTGGTTGATTCCGTCGATCGCATCCCAGATCAAGGCGACACCGCGCTTCAAGGGCGCACGTTCACGCTCGCCGAGCAAGGCCGGCTTTCACTGCCAATCTGGGTCGACCATGTCGGCTCAAAGGGAACCCGCTACGCTGTCGGCGACCTAACAGGTCCAAGCCCGTTGGCTGCTCCAGCAGTTGCGGACCTGCCCGTTATCTCGCCTGGCTAGTCCGGTTACCATCCATAGCTTTGACGCCTCAGGGCGATTCGCATACCGCTGGGTACATAATGTCCCAGCTGTGACTTTCGCGGAGGCGTCAATGTCGAAACTCCATTCGCAGTTTCCGTCCGACGAGCCGGCAGTGCGTGTGATGGCGCTTCATGCGCTCGCGTACTGCGAGCGGCTCTTTTACCTCGAAGAAGTCGAAGAGGTTCGTGTGGCCGACGATCGCGTCTTCGCCGGGCGGACTCTGCACGAACAGCTCGCCGATGATGCCGTTGAGCGGCGCACTTTCGAGGTGGAAAGCGACGCGCTGGGGATTCGCGGCAAAGTCGATGCGGTTCGGCATCGCGAAGGTGGATGGGTTCCGATCGAGCACAAGCGGGGGCGCTCGCGTAAAGGCGACGGTGGAGCGGAAGCCTGGGAAACGGATGCGCTGCAAGTGAGCGCCTACGGCCTGCTCGTCGAAGAGGCGACGGGCGCCATCGTCAGTGAAGGCCGTGTGCGGTATCACGCCGACAGGGCTACGGTGCGCGTGCCACTCGACGCTGAAGCGCGTGATGCCGTCGCGGCTGCTGTGCAGCGTGCGCGCCAACTGCGGGACAAGACGGAGCGCCCGCCGATCGCCGAGAATGAGCGCCTTTGCACTCGCTGCTCCCTCGCGCCGGTTTGCTTGCCGGAGGAAGAGCGGATCGTTGCCGAGCCCGAGCGCGCTACGGTTCGCCTGTTTCCGCCTCACCCAGATGGGCGAGTATTGCACGTCGCCACACCCGGCACGCGCATCGGCCGTTCACACCGCACCTTCACCATCACTCCGCCGGAGGGTGAAGGCGAAAAGCAAAAAGTGCCGGCCAATGATGTTGCCGCGATCGTGCTGCACGGTCATGTCCAAATGACCACACAAGCCTTGCACTTGTGCGCCACGCAAGCGATTGGCGTGCATTGGCTCACGCACGGTGGTCGGTACGTTGGCGCGCTGGCACCCACAGCAGGACCCGTGCAACGCCGCATTCGCCAATACGAAGCGCTAACTGATTCGCAGTTGTGCCTCGACCTTGCACGCCGATTAGCATTGGCACGAGCCGAGTCGCAGGTACGTTACTTGCTACGCGCCACGCGGGGCAACCGCGGTAGCCGACCTGCCGACGTCGAGGCTGCGGTGAAGGAGGTGCGTCGAGCCTGCAAGGCAATCCCTCAAGCCGAGTCCATCGACGCACTTCGAGGTCACGAAGGAAGCGCAGGCCGCGCATACTTCTCCGCGTTGCCGTTTCTGATCAAGAACGACGAGCCCGCGCTGCTTCCGCAAAGTCGTAATCGGCGGCCACCGAAGGACCGATTCAACGCCCTACTAAGCTTTGGTTACTCGCTGCTTTACGGCCAGGTTTTGCAAGCCATCCTTGCGGTGGACCTTGAGCCCGCTTTCGGCTTCTTCCACACGCCCCGCTCCGCCGCACATCCATTGGTGCTCGACCTGATGGAGTTGTTTCGCGTCGTGATGTGGGACATGCCGGTGATCGCGTCGATCAACCGAAAGCAATGGGACGCTGACGCAGACTTTCGCGTCACGCGCGATCTCGTGTGGCTATCCGAGGCCGGCCGACGCAAGGCAATCGAACTCTTCGAATCCCGACGCGAGGAATGCTGGCGTCACCCGGTGACGAACTACTCGCTCTCGTATGCCCGAACGATCGAGCTCGAAGCGCGACTGCTTGAAAAGGAATGGACCGGGGCTCCCGGTCTCTTTGCCCGCGCCAGGCTGCGCTAACTCGACCTGCCAGCAAAGGTGGGCAAGATCATGGCAGCAAAGAGCTGGTACCTATTCACCTACGACGTTCGTGACGACAAGCGCTTACGCAAAGTCGCCAAGACGCTAGAAGGCTATGGCACACGCATGCAATACAGCGTGTTCCGCTGCTACCTATCGCCCAGAGCGATGCAAGAACTACGCTGGGAACTCGCGAAGCTGATCGAGCCCGAGGACGACCTCTTAGTCATCGGCCTATGCGGCGCTTGCATAGACCGCATACGCAGCCTAAACGGCTCCGAAGCATGGCCCGACGACCCACACGGCACGATGGTACTGTGACCACGACATCGGACGCTGGCAAATCAAGCATCGGAAGCTGAAGCGCGACTATCTCCAACCCATCCGGCATAAGTCGTGGTTTCCAAAAGGTTTGCGGGCTCGTCGCCACGGCAAACGTCCATGACGACGTATCGGCTCCTTGAAAACAGCATATCCGAAACGTAGGACTATGGCCCGCAGCCTGCAAGCTACCTTGCATGCACATCCATGCTTGCATCACCACGCAAGCCAGGCAGAATAGGGTATGCGGAAGAGCGCAGTGCCTTCATCTCCGACGCCCACGGGCGTTGAGCACCGCATCCCGCTGCGCGTCAGCGTGACCTCGCCGTTGGGGTGCCTTCATCTCCGACGCCCACGGGCGTT
>SKZP01000389.1 GCA_007127275.1 Planctomycetota bacterium | reverse complement strand
TGTAGGGGCCTTGCTTGGGTACGCCGATGTACTCGGCTTGCTCGTCGTTGAGCGGGGTGAGCTTGGCGCCGAGGCGGTCGAGGTGCAGCGCGGCGACGCGCTCGTCGAGCTCCTTGGGCAGGGTGTAGACCTTGCCGAGCTCGTAGCGGCTGGTTTCGTGCCAGAGCGAGAGCTGGGCGAGCACCTGGTTGGTGAAGCTCATCGACATCACGAAGCTGGGGTGGCCGGTGGCGTTGCCGAGGTTCATCAGGCGGCCGCGGCTCAGCAGCGTGATGCGCTTGCCGTCGGGGAAGATGAACTGGTCGACCTGCGGCTTGATGTTCTCTTCCTTGACGTCCGGGTTGCTTTCGAGCCAGCTGACTTCGATTTCGTTGTCGAAGTGGCCGATGTTGCAGACGATCGCTTCGTTCTTCATCCGCTTCATGTGCTCACCGGTGATCACGTCTTTGTTGCCGGTGGCGGTGACGAAGAGATCCGCTTCCTCGACGACGTCCTCGATGCGGACGACGGGGAAGCCGGCCATCAGGGCTTGCAGCGCGCAGATCGGGTCGATCTCGGCGACGTAGACGCGGGCCTTTTGGCCTTCGAGCGCCTGGGCGCAGCCTTTGCCGACGTCACCGTAGCCGGCGACGACGCAGACCTTGCCGGAGAGCATCACGTCGCAGGCGCGGTTGAGCCCGTCGACGAGGCTGTGGCGGCAGCCGTAGAGGTTGTCGAACTTCGACTTGGTGACCGAGTCGTTGACGTTGATCGCCCGAGTCTTGAGCGTGCCGACCTTGCCCATGTCGTAGAGGCGCAGCACACCGGTGGTGGTTTCCTCGGAGACGCCACGGATCGGGTCGTCGCCGCCGAAGAGCTCGGGATGATGCTCGTGGACGTAGATCGTCAAGTCGCCGCCGTCGTCGAGCAGCATGTTCGGGCCCTTGCCCCCTTCGAAGGCGAAGATCTGCGCGGCGAGGCACTGATCGTACTCCTCCTCGGTCTCCCCCTTCCAGGCGAAGACGGGGACGTTCAGGTCGCGGGCGACATACGCGGCCGCGTGGTCCTGGGTGGAGTAGATGTTGCAGCTCGTCCAGGTGACCTCGGCGCCGAGTGCCTTGAGCGTCTCAATCAGCACGGCCGTCTGAATGGTCATGTGCAGGCAGCCGGCGACGCGGGCACCTTTGAGCGGGGCCTTGCCCTTATACTCTTCCCTCAGCGCCATCAGGCCGGGCATCTCGTGCTCGGCCATGCGCACCTCTTTGCGGCCCCAGTCGGCGAGCGAGATGTCGCGGACCTTGTAGGCCGGGTATTCGGTGCGAACGGAGAAACCTTCGGTCTTTTCCAGCAGCGGACTCGTAGCGATATCAGCCATACGGCTCGAACCTCGTTAGAACTTATGAAACAGGGGGACCTACGAACTTGCGTTCGCAATCACCACGTGGCGAACGGAGCGACCTTAGCATCCTCCGTACACCTTCTCAACCGCTACAGGTGCCGCGTCCGTCGGGATATTGTTGGCAACTTCGGCGAGCGGCGGGGGATCCGAGCCGTTACATGGCCTGGAGCGACACACGCAGGGAGGGCTTTTTGGACGGCCTCCAAGCCTACCGGCTTCGTCGGTGGGTCAAATGCAACCATTCATGATGCCGTTGTACGCTTGACCCACCGACTCCAGACCGCCTACTCTGCGGCAGAGTGCGACGCAGGAAATGAGCGGCAATCCAGGATCTTCGTCGCTCGCCGGACTTGACGTGGCGGCGCACGGACTTCAATGGCTTGAAACTCAACGGGGGCGCTTTCCGTATGCAACGACGTTCCGCATTCCCGAATTGGGTGGCGGTCGTGGGCGCCGTACTGACCGCCACCGCGATAACTGCGGTGTTGTCGGCTCCGCCGCGCGACCCCGAGGCGCCAACGGACAACGGGGTCGGCGAGTCTGCCGAGGCAAGGGAACAACGTGCCGGGCGGGATGCGGGGCGTCGTGCCCCGAGCAGGCCAACGCCTTCCGGCGGCGGTGTCCACGACACGGACGAGTCCGCGCCCGCTGCGGAAGATGTGACGCCCGGCACGGACGATCGGCGCCGGACGCAGGATACCGAGGCGGCCGACGGTGAGCACGAGTTCTCGCTACCGCCGGGGCGCATGTCGCCGAGGCTTGCGCATGCTGCGTGGGTGCGCGTGGAGCGCGACGAGTCGCTGACACCGCGTGAGCGGCAGCGAGTGCGGGGCGAGCTGCTGCAGGCGCAACAGTTGCCGTATCGCTTTGTCCGCGAGTTCGAGCTGCAGCCACCGGGGACGCACCTGGAACGCGCCCGGCTGATTCCGTTGCGCGGCCTGCAACGTGCAATCACCCACAGCAACGACGGTCGCATCGCCTTGTGGGACGCGCGCAGTGGCACCGCGACGGTCCTCGATGAGCCAAACGGCGAAACTCTCACCCACGTCACCCACGACGAGACCGGCAGCGTGATCGTCGCCGAGACGCCCTATCGGGAGTGGCAGATCTGGGAGACCACGCCGCCGCGCTTGCTGCACACTATGCCCGCGCTTGCCGAACATGAGGGGAATCGCGCTATACGTGGCGGCTGGTTCGTGGCAATTGCGCCGGGCGAGGAAGAGGCGACAACGCACAAACTGACGGCGTGGCGGCTGCACCCGTTCGAAGTGGTCGAATGGGACGAGCCGGTCGTCTTCGAGCGAATGCCGCGAGCGGTGCACGTGTGCACCACGGCCGAAGAAGCGGTCGTCTGGACCGACGAGCGGTTGGCGCGCTTTGCGCTAGCCACCGGTGAGCCTACGGGATCAACGACACTTCCGAGGCGGCTGCAGCGGAGGACCAAGGAAGGCCACATGTTGGCGCCATTGAACGCGCAACGCTGGCTCGCCGAGGGAAGGCGGGCGGCGGTGATTGATCTGGCCGACGACACCGCACGCGAGTTGCGACCTGGGGAGCCGATGCATCGGGTCGGATACAACGCCTGGGTTCGTTTCCGTGCCGAGTCCTCCGCTGACCCGTTGCACGGTGCGCGCTTGGAACTTCGTGACCTGAAGCGAGACGAGCTGGTGCGCGAGGTCGTACTCGAGCCGCCGGACGAGTTGGCCGAGGCAACGCTTGCCGACGTGTTTTTCTATCGAGCACCGGCGGCCGACGCGAGCAGCTTGCAGCGCCTCTGGATGGGCAGCGGGCATGCCGTGTTCGAACTGAACCTCTACACGGGGCGCATCACACCGTTGCCCGTCGAGCTAGGGGATTTGCGGGCAACCGTTTCGCTGGCCTTTCTTCCCGAGGGCGGATTGGCGACCGTGTCACAACGGGGCGATGTCGCAACGTGGAACGACCGCGGCGACCAAGACGCCTTGTTTTCCGCCATCGAATCCGTCGACGGCATCAGCAACGACGGCCGTTACTGGGTCAGCAACTCGTTGCCCAAGCGTGCCGGCGAGGCCGGCGAGGCGCAACCGGCGCAGGAGCCGGCGATCGACTGGGACACGTGGAGCAAGGTAACCCGTCGCGATACCGCCGAGCA
>SKZP01000696.1 GCA_007127275.1 Planctomycetota bacterium | reverse complement strand
GAAGTGCTCGGCAATCTCGTTCTGCGTCAGCAACGCCGGCTTCTCGCGCAGCAGCGCGAGCACTTCGAGTTGGCGCTCGCTCAAGTCGTGTTCCTGCGCGAGCTCGGCTTGCGTCGCCGCGGTCGGCTCGGCGAGTCGCTCGGCGACGCCGAGTTCGGCCGCACCGAGTATACGCTCGCCAGTGATTCGCGCTTCCTTTGCGTTTGCGTGGTTGCTGCCATTGCGGGGCTCCTCGGCCGGCTCGGCAATGGTGCTGGCGGCCTCGGCGGCGGTGAGCATCTCCGTGGGAACGGCCGCATCCGCGTCGTCGGTGACATCGAGGTCATCTTCGTCACCGTAGGCCGTACCGTGACGCGCGGCGTGCACCGCGTGGCGCACCGCATCCTCGGCGGCCTGCTCCTCGCTCGTAAAGGTCTCACTAAGCACCCGTGTCGACTGCTGCTGCCGGTTGCGCTCCCGCTCGGCGGCCGCTTTGCCGGCGCGCTTGAGCCGCTTGCGCATCGCGGCGTCGACCACCCCTTCGAGGCCGTCCTCGTCGAGCGTGCGGTGCTCGGTGAGCAACCAGCGCACCTTCATCGGCGCCGGGTCCTGAAAGTTATCCGGCGAGATCACGCGAAACTTCCCCGCCTTGAGCCGAGGCAGCGCCGCGAGAACCGCGTCGGCACCATTGGGGGCGAGACTCTGCACAAGGTGGGTGACCTTTTCGACGTCCTGCTTCGTCGTCAGCCGCCCGAGGAACACCGTGGCGAACTGGGCGAGTGATTTGTAGTCCACATCCCCCGGATTCTGTGTGGCCATCACGCAGGTGACGCCATACTTGCGTGCCTGCTTGAACAGAAGCCGCAGAATGTCGCGGCTCGCCGGCTTCTTCGTCGGCGGCAGAAACGGCGCAATCTCGTCGATGTAAAACGCCGCCTGCGGCTCGTTGGAGGGATTGGCGAGCATCCAGTGATACAACGCACTGGAAAGCTCGGCGAGAAAGAACGCCTTCTCCTCCTGGCTTGTCAGCGTGTTGAGATAAATCACCGAGATCCGTGTCTTGCGCTTCTTCTCGCCGCTTTCCTCGCCTTCTTGTTGCGGCACGAACTCCGGCGGTGCCCCGCTTTCCTCGCGGCCGAGCAGCAGATCAATGTCGAGCGGCGAGCCGTGTGAGAAAAGCAGCTTGCGCGCGCCGACGGTCAAGGTGCGCAACTGTCGCACGACCTCCTGGTGCATCCGCTTGGTAATCAGGTCCTCGGCGCGCTCGGCGAGTGGCTCCGGCAGGTCTTTCATCGCGTCGGCGAGTTTGCCGAGCGTGTCGAGCTCCCAGCCGGTGTTCACCGCGTAGGTGAGTACGAGATCCAGCAGCGCCATGACGCTGCGGCCGTCGCGCTTGCCGGTGTCGTAGCCGAGCAGTTGCGTGATGTTCTGCGCGACGAAGCTGATGGCACGGACGCGCTCCGCCTCGCTCTGCGACTCGTCGAGCTTGAGCGTGAGCGGATTCACCGAGATCGGCAGGCCGGCTGAGGAAACCGGCGTCCAGACGACCACTTCGACGTTGTCGTGAAACTCTTTCGCCCGCTCCGCGTCGCCGCCTTGCGCGGCCACCTCCTCGGGGTTGCCGGGCAGGCCGAGCGAGGCAATGTCCCCCTGCGGATCCACGGCAATGATGGGGATGCCACGAAGTGCCAACTCCTCGCAGAGGACCTTGCAGGTCACGGTCTTGCCGGAGCCGGAGGAGCCAATGATCGCGACATGCCTAAGCAGCGAAGCGGGTTTGAGCTCCACCGTCCGCGACTTCGCCTTGGGATCGTGGCCGAGAACAATCATTCGCCGCGCCCCTTGTAATCAAGCAACCGAGCCCGAAGCAATTCCGATGTCCTACCACCACGCCGAAATGCGAACAAGCCGCGACATCTTCGTGGGCGTTGCCCGGGGGCGACTGGAAATTGGGGACTGTGTCCGGCGGCTCTGGCGCTGTGCAACAGACCTCCGTGGGCTTATAACTGCTCGCATGTGCGGGTGGCGACGTTTGGCCGCGAGGCAGTGCCGGGCGAGTCCCGCGTTTGGTGATCTGCGCACGGATGAAGATTCGCGAGTTCGTCTGCGCCTTCCGAAATGAGCCCACGGGCTGCGGGCAGCGGCCCGTGCGCTTGACAGACTGCGAACCCCCAAGGCGACGGAGATTGATTGTTTTGTTGCGCGTAGGGCGGGCGTGGAGGTTGCGCTACGTTTGTGGTTCCGTCAAAACGTTTCCTCTGCAACAAGAGCCGGCTCCGCGCCGCCTTCCGAAACATCTTTACCCGCAGTTCCGGGAACGTACCGTACCGTGCCGTGATGTGCCTTGACGTAGGCGGTCGTCAACGTTTGTCGCACGTGCGCATAATGGCCCCGACGAGAACCGAGACTCGGAACGGATGAGCGTGGAGAAGAAACGTTTGACGTCGACGAAAGGGGTGAGCTTCGTCCTCGAGGCCCAGCATGGCGAGGCGCGCGCCGGGCGCTTGCATACGCCGTGGGGGGAGGTAGCCACACCGTGCTACATGCCGGTCGGCACCCGCGGCCCCGTGAAGCTGCTGACGGCGGCGCAGGTGCGGGCAACCGGCGCACGGATTGTGCTTGCGAATACGTACCACCTCGTCGTGCATCCCGGCGTAGACGTCGTCGAGGCCCTCGGCGGGCTGCATGCGTTCACCGGCTGGCGCGACGGGCCCATTCTTACGGACTCCGGCGGCTACCAGGTGTATTCGCTGGCCGAGATGCGCGAGATTGACGACGCCGGGGTGACGTTTCGCTCGCCGCGCACCGGCGAGCGGATTCGCTTTGCGCCGGATACCACGGTCGAGTGGCAGCGGCGCATGGGCAGTGACTTGATCATGCAACTCGACGAGTGCGCGCCGTGGCCGTGCAGCTACGACGAGGCCAAGCGGGCCATGCAGCGCTCACTCCGCTGGGCGGAGGTGGCCGTGCGGATGCCCGTTGCGGCGCATCAGGTGGTGATGCCCATTGTGCAGGGGAGTGTCTTTGCGGATCTACGGCGGGAGAGTGCGCAAGCGCTCACGGCACTTGGTGCGCAGGCGTATGCCGTCGGCGGCTTGAGTGTCGGCGAGGGGCACGCGAAGATGTGCGAGACGCTGGATGTCACGTTGCCGCACGTGCCGGAGGAGAAGCCGCGCTATCTGATGGGGGTGGGCAAGCCGGCGGACATGCTCGCGGCGGTGCAGCGTGGCGTCGACCTGTTCGACTGCGTGCTGCCGACGCGCAACGCCCGGCACTCGCTGGCCTACACCTTCCGCGACGGGCCGCTACGCCTCAAGAACGCCCGCTTTGCCCGGGACACGGGGCCGCTCGACGAGACCTGCCCCTGCGAGACGTGCCGCACCTACACGCGCGGCTTCCTGCGCCACCTCTTCCAGGTCGCTGAACCGACAGGGCCCATGCTCGTGAGCCTGCACAACGTAACCTTCTTCCAGCGTTTGATGGCCGAGGCGCGGAGCTGCATCCAGCACGGGCGCGACCCGCTGGAGGCACT
>SKZP01000206.1 GCA_007127275.1 Planctomycetota bacterium | reverse complement strand
GATGAGCTCCGGATGCAGCCCGCGGTGGGTAAGCGTGCCGACGACGCTTGAGCCGAGTGCGAGCAAGACGACCGAATAAAAGACGACGAGGACGACCAGCGCCATCCGGTACGAACGCGGCATGTCCGGCGGAAACGTTACGTGGAGCCTTGTTGCGGACTCGTCCATGCGCAGTGCCCCGACGGTATTACCCTCGTCGTTTGCCCGTGCCGGGAGGTCATCCGCGGCCGGTCGGTGTGTGGCGAGCCACCGCTCAATGCGCGCAAGCAGTTCGTCGCGCTCCGCCGTCGAATCCGCAGGCCAGACGAACTCGCGCCGCGTGGTGGATTGCAGGCGTACATTCAGCCTGGTGCCGAGTGCGTTCGGCATGCGTTCGTCGGGAACGACCCCCCGAAGCGTCTCGAGCGGCCAGCGGTGCCGCACACGAGAGCCGTACACGCCGTCGTGGACGGTCAACCCCATGCTGTCGAAGCGCCAACGAAGTGAGCGACGCGGCAACACCCACAGCGCGTACCAATACACGTATCCAACCAGCAGTGCCATACCCGCGCCGAGGGCAACTCCCGCCCACAATGGCCCTTCCGGCGACGTCGCCGAGAGCACCGCAAACCCGACGGCAAGCACGCCGACGACACCCAAGAACACGAGTTGACACGAACTGCCGCCAATGCCCGACGGCGGCAGCACGAGTTCAAGGCTGCCGTCCTCCCCTTCGCGGATGAGGCTCGAGCGGTGCGGATCCGAAGATGTGGAATGATCAACAGCGGCCGTGTTCATCAGGCGACGGCAAGTGGCTAAGGGGCCTTCATGAATCAGCGTGTTGAGCTACTGCGCTCGACACCGTCGTTGTCGTCGCTTGCGCGGCTCGACGTGGCTCCTGTGTTGCTCACCTTCTTCCACCTTGCAACGCTGGCGGTGTCATACGGTAATTCGGCTCCAGCGGCCGTGATAGAACGCGGCGAGGTAGAGGATGCCGCGGATGACCAGCTCGCCGCACAGCGCCCACCAGACGCCGACCATGCCGAGGCCGAGGGTGACGCCGAGCAGGTAGGCCGCGGGGAGGCGGATCAGGTAGGTGGAGCCGTAGGTGATGAACATCGAGGTGCGGGTGTCGCCGGCGCCGCGCATGCCTTGGCGCAATACCATTGCGAGGCTGAAGAAAACCATGGTGGCGCCGCCGAGCACGAGGAAGATCGGCGTGTACTTGAGGTGGATGGGGTCGTCGCTGATGATCCGCGTAAGGAACTCCCCTTCGAGGATGAACAGAGCGCCGAATGCCCCCATCACGGAGCAGCCGAGCAAGGCGCAGGCGGCCATGGCGCGCTTGGCTCCTTCAACGTTGCCCGCGCCGAGCATTTGCCCGGCAATGGTGCCGGCGGCGGTGCCAATGGCGAAGCCCGGCAGGAAGCTGAATGACTCCCAGCGGATGGCAATGGCGTGCGCCCCTTGAATGCCGGCAATCCCCTGTTGCGCGGCAATGATGCCAATTACGCCGAGCACGAACAGGTTGCCGACCCACATGCCCATGCCGTCGGCAAAGCCGGGCAGGCCCACACGGATGATGCGCCGAATCATGGAGCCGTCGGGCTTTGTGCGCCCAAGCTCGAGCCGCAGGTCTTTCACGCCGCGCAGCACGAGTCCCATGATCAGGATGCCGCCGACGACCCAGCCGACGACGGTGCCCCAGGCAATCCCCGCCACGCCCATCTCGAAGCCCAGCGGTGGAACGAGCGCGACGTCGCCAATGGTCACGGTGGCGCCGCAAAGGATCCAGCTTGCGACGACGTTGACCACGTTCATGATCAGCATGATGATCAGCGGCCAGGTGGTCTCGCCGGCGCCGTGCAGGCAGGTGGAAACGGTCATCAGCACGCCGGAAAACGGCAGGCCGAGCGCGAGAATGCGGACGTAGGCAATGAAGTAATCCGCCGAGTCCTGCTGCAGCTGCATCATGTTGTGGGCGAGCCACGGCGCGACGAACCAGAGCAGGGCGCCGACGACCACCGACCAGATCAGCGCGACGCCAATGGCCTGGGCGAGCGCTTGGTGCGACTGCTCGTAGTTGCCCGCACCCATGCCGCGGGCAATCAGCGCGGCGCCGCCAATGCCCATGGCGCTCATGGCAATGTTGATGAACCAGCCGATGTAGGAGCCGACGCCGACGGCGTCGAGCGCATACACGGAGAGCTCCCCCGGCAGGTGCCCCGCGAGCACCTGGTCGACGAGGCCGACGGTCGCTTGCGCAAACTGCTGCAGGCCCACGGGCAGCGCAATGATCAGGATGGCCGCGCCGAGGGAGCGCCCCGCGAGTTTGCCGCTGCGGATGCCGGTGCCTTTGCCTTTGTCGGCAGGCGGCTCGATCTGCACCGCCGGTGGCCCCGCCTGCACGGACGAGTGCTGCGCGGCCGCACCGGTGGCCGACTCCGGCAGGTCGAACGGCCCTTCCGGCGTCGGCGGATTCGGCTCGCCCTCCCCGGAGTCGTCGGGGTCCAGATGCTCGCTCGCGCTCTCGTTGTCGGTCATTGGTGCATGTTCACGGACATCAACGGTAGCGCCGGTGTGCGAAGGTGGCCGTGGCGCCTGGCAGGCATGATAGGATTCGGTGCTCGGGTTGCAATGTTTGCGCCCAGCAAGCCCACGTGCTTCGCGCGTGCGTCGAAACACCAACGACGTCGGATGAGCGACGGCGAGGCCCGTGGGCTCGAGTTGCGGAACAGTCGCGCCGTGCCACTTTTCATAGCGCCAGCGTTGTCCGGCCCGGGGAGGTACAATGGAACGAGCCGAAGAGCGTGAACGTCCGTTCCGTTTTCGCACGGAGTTTTCCCATGAGTCATCAACGCACGGTGTCGGCCGGTCTGGGGATCTTTCTTGTTGCCGTGGTTGTGCTGCTCGTTGGCGGCGCATGGGTGTTGTTCGGCCCGACGGAATCCGCGCCGTCCTCACCGGAGCCGGACGAGGCGGCGCCTGCCGCGGATGCTGACGAGCAGGAAACCCCGCCGCCACCGCGTAGCGAGGATGCACGGGTTTGCAACGACGAGGCCGACCCCGACGCGAAAGCAACGACATCCGACGACGAGGAAGCGCCGGAGGCACCTGCCGAGGAGGCGGACGAGGCTGAGTTAAGCGAGCGGACGGAGGAGCCAACCGACGACGACGCGGCGCGTGAGACCGGCTTGCGCGGCCGCGTCCTGTTCGCCGACGACCGTCCCGTGCCCGGCGCCGAGGTCACCGTCATTGGGCACATCCGGGGTGAGTGGCCTGAGCGGATGACCACGCAAACCGACGAACAGGGAAAGTTCCTCGTTCTCGGGCTGACAGGGGGCGAACACATCACCTATCACATACTGGCGGAGCGTCTCGACGACGGCTACC
The DNA here is from genome assembly GCA_007127275.1 of Planctomycetota bacterium. Lineage (GTDB taxonomy): Bacteria > Planctomycetota > UBA8742 > SKZP01 > SKZP01 > SKZP01. The sequence goes on along the minus strand of SKZP01000206.1, from coordinate 142 downwards.
TGCGTCCCTCAACTCGTGCACGGATCCCGAGTGACGGCGAGATCCACGGCGTCGGCGTGCTGCGGATGGTTCGTGAAGCGGTCGTGCACGGCGTCGTCGTCGGCCCCGCAGCGCCACGTCACCTAAACCGACACCGTGCCGG
>SKZP01000162.1 GCA_007127275.1 Planctomycetota bacterium | reverse complement strand
TGGCGCCTTGCCCCGGCTCCAGGATGCCTGCGGCTTCGAGTTGTTCGAGAAGGTGGAATGCCTCTTCGTGCGGAAGATCCAGTTCGCGTTGCAGCATGGCGAGCGAGCATCCGTTCGCTTCACTCGCCAGGCGAGCTGCGGCGGCGAAGCGGAGGTCGTGCAGGTCCCCTTCACTCGAGCTGCCGGACGTGCTCTCCTCGGCAAACGGATCCGCGACGTTGGCAAACGGGTCCGCGTCGTCGGCGAACGCATCCTCTCCCTCGTACTCAACCGAGTCGGCTGACGCGGACCAACGTTCGCTCCCGGCGGCCGCCCCCCACGCATCCAACTCCGCGTCGAGCTCCATCTCCCGAATTTCGGTCGGCGACTCTGCCACCGGCAGCGCCTCCGGTACGAGCGCGAGCGCTTTGTCGTCGAACGGCTCCGCGGAGACTGCCTGCCACGGCCCCGACTCCGCCGCGTCCCAGAAGGTGTGCCCCGGCTCGCTCGCACCGAGCGACTCCGCCTCGGCGCAAGAAAAGGCGTCGTCGGCGTCGAACTCGCTCTCCTGGAGCAATGCGGCGGCCTCCTCGCGGATTACTTCGACAAGCAACGGCTCATCCACGACGGTTTCCGCATTCGGGTCGACCTGCGCATCCACTTCCGGGAAGTCCCCTTCGGCCAGGAAGGCCTGCGTATCCGGCTCGTTCGTTGATGCGGTGGAATCCTGCCGGTGCGACTCGGCGTCGGCGGCCTCGCGCAGCAGGAGTTCCTCGCGAATCACCGCAATGGGCACATCCACACTGGAAGAGGTCGCGCTCGTGCTTGCCGAGGCACTCGCACTCGCCGGCGGCTCGTAGACCTCGCTCGAGGCATGCTCCCACGCATGTGCGGTGTGCCCGGCCCAGGTCTCGTGCGTAGCTGACGGGACGTGCCCGCGCTTCGTGACGGGCTGGCTACGTATGTGCTCGACGACGGCGCGGACGGTCTCGGGCTCCACGTCACTGATCTGGCAGCGGATGGGCTCGGCACTCGCCTCGGGACGTAGCAGCGCGTCGCCGTGTTCGAGTAGTCGCTGGGCACCGGGTTGATCCAGCACCGTGCGCGAGTCGAGCGTGCTGGCCACGCGCAAGGCGAGCCTGGCGGCAAAGCAGGCCTTGACCGCATGGGTGCAGACATCGACGCTCGGACGGTTCGTTGCGACGACAAGGTGAATCCCCCACTGGGTGCCTTCGCTCGCCAAGCGGTGCACAAGCCCCGCCACCTCGCGGCTCGGGCCGAGCAACAAGTCGGCGAGCTCGTCAATGACCACAAGCACCTCGGGGTGCGACGCGGCGCTACCCGGCTGTTCGAGTTCGAGCCGTTTGCGCCGAACAAGCTCGGCAACGAGCTCGTAGAGTGCCGCGACCGCTTGTTGGGTGTCACGAACCCGTTCGCGCCGCAGGTGCGGCACGCCGTCGAATGCGGCGAGCGCCCGGTCGCTGGGGTCAATCAGTACGAGCTGCGCCTCGTGGGGCCGCTTGGTGAGCAGCAGCGAAAGCGCGCAAAGCGCAGTGGTGTGACTCTTCGCGGCGTCGTTGGCCGCGCCGACGAGCAGCGGCCCGGTGGTCGCGAGGTCGAACGTTAGCGGCTTGCCGAGGCGGTCGCGGCCGAGGATCAACGGTAGCTTTGCGTCGCGGATGTCGCGCGTCGCCTCATGCATCAGCCCGTAGAGCGTCACCGGCTCGCGGTCGTGCCGCGGCACCTCGACGCGCACCCGGCGCTGCGGCTCTCCCTTGCGTGTCGAAGTCCCCTGCATCACGCGGACGGAGCCGTCGCGCAAGACCAGCGAGAGCTCATGTTCGAGCATGCTCAACTGCGGTGGCCTTGCACTTGCGCTCAGTTCGAGTTCGTAGCTGACCTCGTTGGGGCCGCGCTCCACGGCCGTCCCCGTCGCCGGCAAATGAACCGCACCCAACGCCTCGACCAGTTGCACGGCCGTTTCCTGTTCCGCATGCGGCCAGGCGACATGCGAGCTGCGTTCGGAGCCGCCGGTGTGCGCGGGCAACAACTCGAGCGGCGGCAGCCGGAACCGCGCATTCTCCACCTCGCGAAGGATCTTCGAGGCGTCGTACTCGCCGGCGCAACTCGCTACGGTCTCGCAATCACCGAGGACCGCTTCGCTGGGAACGCCTTCACCACTGGCACTCGCAACGGACGTTGAGCCGTTTGTGGCGTGCGTGGCCTCGAGCAGCGTTTCGACAGTGGCGACTTCGGTGGGTTCGGTGCCGTCACCGGGTTCGTATGCGCTGACTCGTTGCGTGTGATCCAGTGCCGGCGAGGTAGCTGGCTGCGGTGGCGTGCGTTCGTACTCGCCCTCGGCCGTGGCCGTGTGGTCGCTCACCTCGGAAGTGGCCGGCGGGCATTGCGCCGTGGAGGATGGGGGGGCCGAGCCGACAACAACCGCACGCCAGGTCGCCGGCACGAACGGCCACGCAAGAACAAACAACCCCGCGACCGCCAGCAGCGCAAGCCACACACGGGCGGCGACGGAGCCACCGAGGGCGGCGGCGGCGTCGAACAGCGCGAGTCCAATCACTCCGCCGAGCGCGGGCGAGTGAGGCTTCACCGGATGAGCGTTGCCGCCGAGGCCGGCTACACCGAGCATCATCAGCGCCGCCCCGAAGGCGACGAACGGTGCGTACCGCTTCAGTGCCTCGAGTTCCAGCAAGCGCCACCACCACGTGCGAGCGTCCTTTTCTGCGCCGTTGTCGTGGTCACCGTCGCCGTGCTCGTTGTCGCTGTCATGGTCGTCGGGTTCGAAGCTTGAGCTTGCCTCGCGTGACTTCGCCTCGGGTGCCGGGATGCCGTCGCGCAGCAGCATCCAGATGCCCGCGGCAAGCAACATGACCAGCGGTACGTACGCGGCCAGTCCGAGCCAGTACAACAGCCGCCCGGAAATCCAGGCGCCGGCCGCCCCTAGCAAATTTTCGCGCGGCTCGGCGACGGGCCACGTCAGGCTCGGCTCGTCGAGCGGACTTGCGCTACCGAGCGCAAGCCCCAGGCAAAGCCCCGCGCCGAGCAACGCCCCGCCGAGCACGTCGGTACGGTGCGCAGCCACCCAAGTCGCCGCGCGTCGCACCGGGGCACGCAGCGGGAATCGCCGGCGCTTCAACGGCTGGACTTCAGGGGCTTGGTACGAATGCCGCTCGAAGGTGGTGGCGGACATGATACACGGCTTTCCGTCGCGGTACTCGCTCATTGAACTCTCGCGGGCGCAGCAAAACGACATCAACGAAACCGGCCGGTCGCAGCACACCTTGCATCGACCGTGCGCCGCGCCGACTTGAGTCCCCGGCCGGGACGCAGGGAACAACCCAGCGGGTTCAGTTTTCAAGGGAAGTACGGTAGAGTTCGCGCATATGCATATTGTGCGACGTTTGCGCCAGCGGCTTCAGCGGCGGCAAAGGAGGGGAGTCGGTGTGCAATATTACGTAGCGGTCATCACCCACCGGTTTCAGAGCGCGGCGATGGAGCTCGCGCTGTATCAGGTCGAAGCA
>SKZP01000007.1 GCA_007127275.1 Planctomycetota bacterium | reverse complement strand
TTACTACGAATCCCATTTGACAAGGGGTTTAACGGAAGTTGACGGCGTTCGGCTTTGTCCCGCGTGCTTACCCTTATTTGGCTGCCTGCAACCATCTGGCAAGGGCCCCTGAAAAGGGGGGTGGCGCGGGCATAGAGCGGCACGGCCAGGTCTTTTTATTCTGGACGTAGGATGCTACCGTTCGCGAGGCCGGCAGCCCGATGTCACCGCCGTCGGCGCGCGACGTGGCATGCGCGTAGCGGCAACACGGAATGCAAGGGGTGGGCCCGCCGCGTGTGTGAACGCGCATGAGGCGGTGCCATGCTCGATGCACGACAACCACAATGGCGACGCTGCGACAGGACGGCCCCGTTGATCCGTCTCGCACCGTTGTTGACGCCCCCGTAGCCCGGGAGGACCGTAGCATGACCGACCTAGCACTTTTACGCGACAGCTACGGCACGGACCTCGACGAGCGCGAACTGGAGCGCCGAGAGTGGCTCGACTCGCTTGCCTATGTGCTCTACGAAGGCGGCTCCGAACGGGTGCGCGAGTTGCTGCGCGAGTTGATCGGCTTTGCCGGCCAGCACGGCGTGCGTAGCCCCGTCGGCTTGAACACGCCCTACGTCAACACGATTCCGCCACACGAGCAGCCGACCTACCCCGGCAACGAAGCCCTCGAGGAACGGCTCGAAGCGGTGATGCGCTGGAACGCCATGGCGATGGTCGTCGGCGGCAACAAGCGCTCGCCCGGCATCGGCGGCCACATCTCCACCTATCAAAGTATCGCGAGCCTCTTCGAAGTCGGCTTCAACCACTTCTTCCGCGGCTGGACGAAGGACTTCCCCGGCGACGTCGTCTACTACCAAGGCCACGCCTGCCCCGGCATCTATGCGCGCGCCTACCTCGAAGGGCGCTTGAGCGAAGCGCACCTCGAAAACTTCCGCCGCGAACTGCAAGACGAGCCGGGCCTCTCCAGCTACCCGCACCCGTGGCTGATGCCGGAGTTCTGGCAGTATCCGACCGTTTCCATGGGACTTGCGCCAATGATGGCGGTCTATCAGGCGCGGCAAATCCGCTACATGGAGAACCGCGGCCTGCGCGAGCCGAGCGACCAGCGCGTTTGGTGCTTCACCGGCGACGGCGAGATGGACGAGCCGGAAAGCATTGGCGGGCTCTCGCTGGCGGCGCGCGACAAGCTGGACAACCTCACCTTCATCGTCAACTGCAACCTGCAGCGCCTCGACGGCCCGGTGCGCGGCAACCAAAAGGTCGTCCAGGAGCTCGAAGGGATCTTCCGCGGCGCGGGCTGGAACGTCATCAAGCTGCTGTGGGCGAGCGACTGGGATGCGCTGTTCGAGCGCGACGAGTTCGGCATGCTGCGCAAGCGGATGGACGAGGTCGTCGACGGCTGGTTCCAGAAGTACGTCACCGAGTCCGGCAGCTACATCCGCGACCACTTCTTCGGCGCCTACGAGGAACTGAAGGAACTCGTCGCCGAGATGAGCGACGAGCAGATCAAGTCGCTCAGCCGCGGCGGCCACGACCGCGCGAAGATTTATGCCGCCTACAAGGCCGCCGTCGAGCATACCGGCCAGCCCACCGTGATCCTCGCGCAAACCGTCAAGGGCTACGGGATGGGCAAAGGCGGCGAAGCGCTAAACATCGCGCACCAGCAGAAGTCGCTCACCGGCGAGCAGGTCGAGGCCTTTTCGAAGCGCTTCGGCCTCGATCTCGACGAGCAGACGATCAATGAGTTGCGCTTCCTGAAGCCCGGCGAGGACACGCCGGAGATGCAGTACCTGCACGAGCGGCGCAAGGCGCTCGGCGGCTACCAGCCGGCGCGCATCGTCGACTTCAAGCCGCTGCCGGAGGTGCCGGAGGAGTTGGTCGAGGAGTTCTGGGGCGGCACCGCCGGGCGCGAGGCCTCGACGACGATGGTCTTTGTGCGCGTGCTTTCGAAGCTGCTCAAGGACAAGAACCTCGGCAAGTACGTCGTGCCGATTGTCCCCGACGAGGCGCGCACCTTCGGGATGGAGTCGCTCTTCCGCGACGTCGGCATCTACTCCGCGGTGGGCCAGCTCTACGAGCCCGTCGACGCGAAGTCGCTGCTCTACTACAAGGAAGCGACCGACGGCCAGTTCATTCAGGAGGGGATCAACGAGGCGGGCTCGATGTGCGAGTTCCTCGCTGCGGCGACCGCCTATGCGACGCACGGCATGCCGTTGGTACCGTTCTACACGTACTACTCGATGTTCGGCTTCCAGCGCGTCGGCGACTTTATCTGGGCCGCCGCCGACAGCCGGGCCCGCGGCTTCCTGCTCGGCGGCACCGCGGGGCGCACCACGCTCAACGGCGAGGGCCTGCAACACGAAGACGGCCACTCGCAGCTCTGGGCGTATGCCGTGCCGAACCTGAAGAGCTACGACCCCTCGTTCGCCTACGAGGTCGCCGAGATCATCAAGAGCGGCATGCGCGAGATGCACGTCGAGGGCCGCGACGTGATCTACTACCTGACGCTGGGCAACGAAAACTACGCACAGCCGCCGTTGCCCAGCGGCGAGGGGTACCCGAGTGCGGAGGTGACGCGCAAGCAGATCATGAAGGGGATGCACCTCTTCAAGTTGAGCGACAAGGAAAAGGCCCCGGCCCGCGTCGCTCTGCTCGGCTCGGGTGCGATCATCACCCAGGTGCTCGCCGCGGCGGAGAAGCTCGAAGAGGACTACGGCATCGCCGCCGACATCTACTCCGTGAGCAGCTACCAGCAACTCTACCGCGACGGCGTGGAGGCGGAGCGCGCCAACTACCTCGACCCGACGGCCGAGCCGAAGAAGCCGTTCGTTACCGAGATGCTGGAGAAGCGCCACGAAAACGGCGTCGTCGTCGCCGCAAGCGACTACCTGCGGGCGTGCCCCGAGTCGATCTCGCGCTGGATCCCGGCAACGCTGATTGCGCTGGGCACCGACGGCTTCGGCCGCAGCGAGAGCCGCGAGGCGCTGCGCGACTTCTTCGAGGTCGACACGCGCCACATCGTCTTCTCCGCCCTCGGTGCGCTCTACCGCAACGGCAAAATCCAGGAGGACGTGATCGCCAAGGCGAAGAAAGATCTAGCGATCGACCCGAACAAAAAGGATCCGCTGATCAGTTGATGAGAGACACGTGCGGAACTGAGTCGACGACCTTGCTGCCCTTTTGCTCACTTGAATGACCATGCCTACCGAAATCAAGCTGCCGGAGTTGGGTGAAAACATCGAAGAAGGAGACGTGGTCAACGTGCTCGTCTCCGCCGGCGACACGATCGAGAAAGATCAACCGATCATCGAGGTCGAAACCGGCAAGGCCACCCTCGAGGTACCGGCCGACACGGGCGGCACGGTCCAGGAGGTGAAGGTCCAGAAGGGGGACAAGGTCCGTGTCGACCAGGTGCTCGCCGTGATCGAGGCACGGGACGGGGCTGCCGCACCGGCGGGGAAGAAAGAGGCGCAGCCGCAAGCGGCCAAGCAGAGTGCGGCGCCGAGTGACTCGGCAACGGTCTCCGAG
>SKZP01000086.1 GCA_007127275.1 Planctomycetota bacterium | reverse complement strand
TCGGCGGGGACGTTGTCGCGGGCACTGATGATTTGTTCCTGATAGCGCTGGAATTCGCTCTGGATGGTCGTCTCGAAGAAAGCGGCGAGGCGCTGCCGGCCGTTCTGCTCGGCCGCCTCGAAGGACCCTTGGCCGGTGTACTCGGCCTCACCCATTTGGACGAGGTATTGCGAGTCGGGATAACCCGGATCGGCGTTCTGGGCGATCCAGTAGCGCTCCACGTGCTCCCAACTGACGCTGTCGTCGCTGCCTTCGCCGGCACGGTCGTTGCCGCCGTCCGCGCCGGATTGCGGGTCCGCGCCGGGACCGACGTCGGACGACCCCTTGCAGGCCGGCGACGCCACGAGCAACAGCACCCCAAGCGCCAGCGCGGCAAACGGGCGCACACTCCCCCTTGCGTTGAGTTCCAGGCGTTGTCGAATCCACGTCGTCGCTGTCATGCTGGCCTTCCTCTCCACGAATTGGTCTCCGCACGGGCACTCCCACCCCTGTCTATCCGCCACGCACGCATCCATCCAGCACAAAAGTGCGCGAAAGGTTCATCTCACAAGCGAATGGCGCCCAGCGGAACCGCGTCGCAGAACCTCGGCGGCACTTTCGCACGGCCCGCTCTTTGCTCTCGGCGGCCGGCACGGTAGAACGGTGCCGCTGGACGGCCACTGGGGTGGTCCACCACGTTCGTAGGTCCCTGACCTGGAAGGAGGTCCGCGATGACGGATACCGGAGCGCCGCTGCGCTTGACCGAGTGCGTCCCCGGCGGCGGTTGAGCGGCCAAACTCGGGCCAGGGGTCCTGGCCGATGTGTTGGACAAACTCGCCCCGCATGCGGGCACGCCGGATCCGCGTGTGCTTGTCGGCATGGCCGGCAGCGACGACGCCGGCGTCTACAAACTGACCGACGAGCTCGCCCTCGTCCAGACGCTCGACTTCATCACGCCGATTGTCGACGACGCGTTCACCTTCGGCCGCATCGCCGCGGCGAACGCGCTCTCCGACGTTTGGGCCATGGGTGGGGTGCCGGTGACGGCGTTGAAAGTCGTCTGCTTCCCCGACGGCAAGTTGGAGCGCGAGGTGCTGCACGACGTGCTTGCCGGCGGCATGGAGACGGTACGCGACGCCGGCGTCTCCCTCGTCGGCGGCCACTCGGTGACCGACCCGGAGTTCAAGTACGGCTTGAGCGTCACGGGGACGGTGCATCCCAAGCGCGTGCTTGCCAACCGCGGGGCGCGCGACGGCGACGTGCTGATCCTGACGAAGCCCGTCGGCACGGGCATCGTCGGCACCGCCATCAAGAAGCAAAAGGCAAGCCCTGCCGCCGAGGCGCACGCGATTCGCTCCATGACGACGCTGAACCGCTGGCCCGAGGGGCTGCTCGGCAAAGCGCACGAGGTCGTCCACGCCTGCACCGACATCACCGGCTTCGGCCTGCTCGGCCACATCTGCGAGATGCTCTCCGGCACCCGCGATGACCCGTCGAAGCCGGCCGCGGTCGGCTACGAGATCGAGGCGCACCGCGTGCCGGTGCTTGCCCAAGCGCGGGAGCTTGCCAAGGACGGCGTCAAGCCCGGCGGCCTGAAGCGCAACCGCGAGTTTGTCGGCGCCTGCGTCGAGGTGGAGGAGTCGGTGCCGGCCGAGGTCGCCGACGTGCTGTTCGACCCGCAGACCAGCGGCGGCTTGCTGTTGGCCGTGGCGCCAGAGGCGGCCGAGCACTTCGTCACCGAGTTCAACGCCCACCACGCTGCGGAGGCCGCCGCCAAAGGCGCCGAAACTGGCCTCATCGCCGCCGTAATCGGCCGCGTCACCACCGCCACCCCCGGCCGCATCCGCGTCCGCCCGTAAGGCTCTCGCGCGAAATCCGTGGGACTTGCCGCGCGACCCGGAGTTGCGCGGCACCGCGATCGGACGACGAGGGCGCGCAAAAAGGAACGTCGCGAAGAGGCGGTGGACGAACTCGAAAGAAGAGCGACCGACCACGGATTCGTAGAGTGGGCCTCCGTGCTCGCGCAACGAATTCGTGGTGTTCGTCCACGCCCCCGAAGCACGGCACTTCGCGAAAGGCGTGAGCGACACTCAGCCTGGTTTCACCGGGAGCCCGCGTCCGCGTCGCGCGGCTCGCTCTCGTCGCTCTCGTGCTCGCCGTTCGCCGACGCCTCGTCGAGGCGTTCTCGCGCCGCCTCTACCGCGTCGCGCACCTCGCCCCGCGGCAAGCTCAGCGAGCGACTGCCGGACTCGCCGCGGCCCCATTGGGCGGGGCGCGCCGCGGTCGCTTCGTCGAGCGTTTGCAGGGCCCAGTTTCGTGGGTCGAATCCGTCAACGCGTCGGACTGACCGGCCGCAGCCCGTGGGCTTGGCAGAATACGAGTCCCGAAGCCCACCGACGCAGCCGGTGGGCTTGGAAATCCGCGAATCACCGAGAACGTTACGGCTGCCCGCCGCGCCCGCTGCCTCGCCTTGTGCGTGCCGCGCCGTTAGGTGACGAAGAAGCCGGCGCCGACGAGGCCGCCGATGGCGGCGGCTACGCCGGAGGCGACGCCGGTGCCGAGGGCCCACCATGCCATGTTCGCGGCGGTCTTGCGTGCCTCGTCCGCTTGTTCGATTGCGTAGTCGCGCGCCGCTTGCAGTCGCTTCGAGACCGTCTCTTCGACCTCGTGCAGCTTCATCATCGCTGCGTCTCGCGCCGCCTCGATCTGGTTGAGAATCATCTCCGCGTCCTGCTCGTCGAGGTCGCGCCGCGCGGCGATCAGCCCCTTGAGGGTTTCGCGGTCCAGCTTCTTCAACCGCTCGCGCCAGTGGGAGATCCCTTCGCTCGGGTGCGAGAACAGCAGTTTCACGTCATGCTTGACCTCGTCGAAGTCGAGCTCTTCGCGGCCGGTACGGTCGAGGTAGTCGCGCAGCTTCTCCTGTAGCGTGTCGCGGTAGCGCTTCATCCGCGCCTCCGCCCCCTCGACCTCCGCCTCCGCACGTTCGCCCGCGCCGATGACATGGTCGAGCGTCGAGGCGGCGCGCTCGCGAATGCGTTCGATCACGTTGACCGCTTTGTTGACGATGCGTTCCGCGTCGTCGTGCGAGATGTCGTTGCGCTGCTCGAGCATGGCGACGATGGTATCGCGATTCACCGCGCGCAGGCGGTCGTAGAACTCATGGGCGCCGGTGCTCGGGTGGCGGAAGATGTCGAGCAGTTCCCGTTCGATCGCCTCGGGCTCGAGTTCCTCACGGTGGGTGTTGGCGAAGAAGCGCTCGAGGCGTTCGCGGTCGCGCTTCGCCTCCTGCTCGGCCTTGCCGGCAATCCGTTGCGTCGCGTCGATCACCTTTGCCGGGGTGGACTTGACTTCCTTGGCACGCTCCTCGGCCATGATCTCCAGCGCGTGCTTCGCCCGGGTCGCGAGGCGCTTCGCCCGGTGCGGCGGGTGTCCCTTGTGTACGAGGTGCGCGACCAATTCTCCGGAGTCGGCGATCGGCATGTGATCCTGTGCGACGATGTGCACCTCCATCGCGTCGAGCATCTCTTCCAGTTCGTGGCGCAT
>SKZP01000060.1 GCA_007127275.1 Planctomycetota bacterium | reverse complement strand
GGGGATACCGCCGCCGAGACCGAGGATGCCGAGCCGGTTTCGTTGAATTGGCCGCGCGTCGGGGTGGAGCAGGTCGCGGTACGCGACATACAAGACTCGCTGGAGGTGGCCGGCACGACGCGCGGTGTGCAACAGGCGACGCTACATGCAGAACTTACCGGTACGGTGCGGCACGTTCACGTCGAGATTGGTGACTGGGTGCGCGAAGGCAGCATCCTTGTCGAGCTGATTGATGACGCGCAGGCGGCCGCCTACGAACGTGCGCTTGCGCAGTACGAGGTGGCCGCAGGTGATTACCGCTTCGCGCAGTTGGATTACGAGCGCACAAGCCGCCTGTATGACGAGGCGACGAGCCGCGACTTTGGCGTGACCGAGCTCGAATTGCGCCGCACGCGGCAACGCCGCGACAACGCACAAGCGGCGAAACGGGCGGCGGCCGCGGACGTGCTTGCGGCGCGCGACCAATTGCGACGGACCGTGGTACGTGCGCCGTTTACCGGCGTGGTCAGCGAGCGCTTCGTCGACCGTGGTGCACTCGTCTCGCCAACGGTGCCGCTTGTGCGCCTCGACGACCTGCGGCGCATCAAGGTGGAACTTGCGCTGAGCGGCCGCGACCTCGGTCTGCTGGACAGGCGCGCCCCGGTCGAGCCCATTCGGCTTGCCACGCATGCGCAGCCGTTGTCCGGCCGCATCCGCGCGGTCAGCGCCTCCGCCCGCCGCGACGGCTTGTTTTGCGTGGAGGTGACGCTTGACGAGGGCGGCCTCGAGGAAACGGACTTCGACGACGAAAGCTGGACCGAGTACCGCGTGCCGCTCAAGACGCAAAGCGTGTATGTGCGCGAGGTGTACGACACGGATCCGTTGGACGGGGCGGAGGAGGATGCACCGGTCCCCGGCGCGAGTTTGCTTGCCCAGCACCGCGTGTTGCGCGGCGCGCTGCCCCGTGAGCTCGTGCACGCTGGCGTCACCGCGCGGGTTTCGCTGCCGCGGCAGACGCTGCGCAACGCCGTTGTCGTGCCGGAGGCCGCACTCGGGCGAAGCTCGGCGGACGAGTTTTACGTGGCGGTGGTGGAGCGTACCCGCACGCTCGTCGACTACTTCGGACCCACGGAAGAGGCCTTGCAGGAGACGGTGCGTCGTGTCCCCGTCGAGCCGGTGCGTTACGTCGGCCACTACGCCGTGTTGGGCGAGCTTGCCGCTGACGCCGACGAGTTGGATCTGCTGCGCACCAGCGACGGCCGCGTCCTGCCGCTCGCCCTCGGCGACTGGGTCGTGCGCGGCAAGCAGCAAGAACTCCGAAGCGGTGACCCGGTGATTGTCGTCGACGAGCGGTCGCAGTAGTCGCACGTGGCAGATGCCGCGGAAAGCAGAGTGCAGTCGGCGTTTGTTGCAGAAGCAATGTTCGGGCTGACCTACCCCCTTGTCGAATGGGATTCGCACTAAGGAGCGGTCAGGAAATTACTTCCGAAAGTTGAGCGTTACGAGCGAAGGCTATGCAATGCGTACAGGAGGAAGGTGAGCAGCGAAAGCGTGACGAGTCCCGTCGAGCAGCGCAACCGACGACAACGAAGCAGAGCCGAGCGCAGTAGCTCAACTTTTGGAAGTAGTTTTCTGACCGCGGGCCGCGGCCCGTGTGTCGCACTGGAAATCCACTTACGGGCCGCGGACCGTGAGCTTGATTTCCGGATGGCTGGTCGCTTCCAGTGGACCCGCACCGCGTGGCGTCGTTGCAAGAGTTCAACGGCATTTGGGCGCAAGCCCTGGTTTTCGGGGAATGCCGTTTGACGAAACAAGGCGAGCGCAGGGCTGGCGCCTGTTGGCGCTCTGCGCTCACCTCACGAAATGCAACCGGGGACGAGTGCGCAACGCAACTCGCCACTGCCCTTGTCTACCAAAGGGTGGGGCTGAATCAGGATCCTTCGTTGACCGTGTGGTGGCACTTGAGTTTCTTCAACTCCTCGCGCAGTTTCTTCGTGTGGCTGCCGCGTAGGGTTAACTCGAGCACGGGCAGCTTGCGCTTGATTGCCTTCTCCAGCTTTTCCGCCTCCTCGGCGAGCTCAAGCTCATGCATCGCTTTGGAAACTCGCTTGGCGGACCGCTTGTCGGAGGGAATCTGGATTTTGATGGTGTAGTACTTGATCTTCTTCTTTTTCTTCTTCGCTTTCTTCGCCTCGTCGCCGTCGTCAAGAATCTCGTTCAAGTCAATCTCAGGCGGCGCGTTTTGCCCGGCTTTCTTTCCTTGGGGAGATTGCTGCTCCTTTTCTCCCGTGGCATCACCGGACTCGGCGGCATGCTCCAACTGCGACTTGAACTCGGTCAACTCCTCGTCCGAAAGCTTCGGCCCGGAGTCGGCCTCGAAGTCGAACTCGTCGGCGTCAAGATTCGCACTCAGCGACTTGAGCATGGGTACGGAGTCGGGCGAAAGCGGTGTCGGGTCCGGCGAGCGCTGTTGCTCGAAACGTTCCGGCAACCCACTGTCTTCAGAGGCTGCCTGCGCTGGCACGTCGGGTAGGTCCGGCAGATCCGGCAGATCCGGCAAATCCGGCAGGTTCGGGCTTTCGACTGCCTGGAACTCGCCGGAGTCGCCCCATTCGTCCCCGCTTCCGCCACCAGATTGTGCCTTCGCTTCGTCGAAATCGCGGTCAAACTTTTCGAGGCCCGACCCGTCCGACCCTTCCGCCTCGGCCTCGGCCTCGGCCTCGGCCTCGGCTTCGTCGACAGTCGGCAGGTTGGCCAAGAGGTCGTCCCAGGACGGAAGATCCTTTTTCTCCGCTTCCTTCTTTTTCTTTTCCTCCTCTTCTCGTTCCCGTCGCTCCTCTTCCTGACGCGCCTGTTCCTTCTTGTCGGCGTCCATCAGGTCGAGGAAGTCGTCGAGCTCGGAAGAATCCGCGGCAGCCCCCGCGGGCGCCGGTTGCGGCGAGGCTTGAGCGGTCTCGGCGGCGGCCTGTGCGGCGGCTTCCGCCGAGGCCTTGGGAACGTCGAACAACTCGCTCTCCCCTTCCTCCGTCGGCGCGGAGGGAGACGGCGGCGCCGGCTGTTGCCCTTGTAGTGCTGACTCGGGCGCCGGCTCCGCAATCTCGGGCGCCGGCTCCGCAATCTCGGGCGCCGGCTCCGGCGTGGACTCCGGCTCCGGCGATGCTTCGAAGTCCGCCGACGGCGCTTGAGCGGCGGGGGGCTGCTGTGCCGCGGACGGAGTCTCCTGCGGCGGCTCCGCGGTAGCGGCGGCGGCACTGGTCTCGGCCGGCGCTTCAAAAAATTCTTTCATGAAGTCGTCGGCATCCACCACACCCGAGGCGTCTTCCGACTCCGGCGACGGCGAGGCAGCCGTGGTGGCGGCGACTGCGGCCGGGGGGGCCGGTCGCTCCTGCGCTTGGAGCGCTGACTCGCCGGGTGCACCGCCGGCAACTGGCTCGTCGACGTCGTCCTCCAACAGCGCCGGATCCAGTACGTCCTCCTCGCCCTCCTCGAGTGTGGCCTCTAGCTCGGCAAGCGTCGAGATAATGCCGGAGTCGCTCGCGTCGCC
>SKZP01000196.1 GCA_007127275.1 Planctomycetota bacterium | reverse complement strand
TCGCGGTCGAACCGCTCCGCCCGCGGCGTGCGGTAGAACGCGCGGCACTCTGCCTGCGCCTCGCGGTAGGGCTCGGCAAAGACCAAGCGCCACAGGTACGCGAGCGGCCAAACGAGTTGGTTCGCAACGCGCGCAGGCAACTTCTTGTCCGGATACGTGGCGCCGTTGCGGTGTTGCATGTCACGAACCGTTCTCGCTCGCGCAAAGAGATGCGCCCCAGTGGTCGGTGGGGCATCCGGCCTAGGTCACGAATCAAACGTGCGCCGGAAAGCATGCGTGCGAGTCACCGAGAACGCAATGCTGGCGCGCAATTGTCAGCACCGCCCCGCCCCCCTCCGCTCATTCAACGCGAAGACAAAGGGGGACATACGGGGACATGACGAGGACACCAGCAGGCTGTCACAATTGAATCCGTGGGAGACACGTCGCGGGCGAAGCCCCCGCTTACCGTCGGCCGAATCCTGTTTGCGCCCCACGGGGAGGCCCGTGGGCTTACTAGCTACCTGCAAACCCACGGAATCAATCTTGACGGGCTACTAGGCGCAAGTAGGGGAGAAGTGGCGCGTGGGCCGGTTTTTCCGCTTCAAAGTAGGTCGCCGCAAGTTTGCTACCCCGTACGGGAAACTTTTTGCGTTTCGGGGTGCCTTTCGCATGCCCCGGCGTTCGGATACTGCCGACACTACAACACTTCGGTGCCGAGACACGGAAACGGGAGAAAATTCGCAAAAATAGTCGCTTCGCCGATTGACAAGCCCGGGGAATAATCTAGCATAGTTGAATGTCCGGGGCACGGTCGACGGGAGAAAAGGTCGTACCCGTCGACTTTTTTCGCCCCACGCACCTCGTCTGCCGGAATAATCCGTCCGGCCCGACAGTTTGCGTGAAGGGGACGGTCTTCGGCGCGTGGGGTCGCATTGGGGCGACTACGCACAGATTCGCGAGCCGTTCCGTGGTCAACCGCAAGGAGGTTCAAGCAATGACCAAGTTCCAGAAGTGGCTGCGCCGGTATCTCAACGAAACCGGCATGACCAACGTGCAGTGTGGAGAGCGTTTCGGGGTCAATGACTCGTTGATTGGGCACTATCTCCGAGGAACGCGCTTCCCAACGTACACGACGCTACAGAAAATCAAGAAGGCAACCGGCGTCGACATGAACGACCTGTTCGACTAGCGAACGAGTCGTTCGACGCCGCGCCAATTGGAGGAATGGCTGGCTGGTGCCCAATACCGCTACGCGACAAGTCATGTATCGGTTGCACGGGCTACCCCTTGTCGCACTTTTGCGAACCGCCATTCCGTAGCGCCCGAGTCCGCCCACGGTGACTGCCCGCCGTGGGCGGACGCTGTTTCCACCGGTCACGCGTCGGCCACACGAACGGGCAACCTCGAATCCCGGCCGGACACGTGACACCTGGCTGGCTACTGGAGACGACGCAGCACAGTCGGACGCAGTGGCTCAACCCGACGTTTGGACCCTGACGTCAACGTGACTACAGCCAGGCTTGTGCGCCAGTTGGCAGCGAGATCCGTGTTTCTGTGAAAACGCGGGAACCGGCCTCGAGGCGAAGCCCTTGCCGGGCGCGACCCACGGGCGAAGCGGAAGCCCGTGGGCTTGGATTGATGACCGTTCCACAACTTTAGTGATGCACGACGGCGAACCCGTTGACGCGGCTGCGTTGGCTAGTACACTCCGGGCAACGCTTCTTCGTTTGTTCGCGTTCCCGAAAGGTCGGCCATGAGCGAATCCCCGTCCACGGCACCTGCCGCAACTGCCACGCCGAGCGAAGCCACGAGCGGCAGCCCCGCCCCGGCGCGTAACAACGTCAACGACACTCTTTTGATCGTCTTTGGCCTGTTGTTTCTCGCCGGCCCGTTCATCTTCATGCTCCAGTGGCTTGTCGGACTGATCTACGTCGCGGTGACGACGCCGCCGGCGGTGTACTTGCTGTGCAAGGCGGAGACGGTGGTGGACCGCCTCTCCAAGGGGGAGGACCGTTACGCCGCCGCCGTGCAGCCGGAAGTAACCGAAGCATCCGCCGCTGCGCAAACCAGTGCGTCCGGGGACGCGGTGGGCACCGCAACGGCGCCCGCCGGTGCCGAGAGCGTCACATCCAGCTCGTAACCCGCGCGGTACCTGCCTGCTACGACAAGCCATCGCCACTCGCCTACAGCACAAGCCACGTTCTGTCGCATGTCCCTTCCTTTGACTGCCGTTTCCGACTCTGCCGTTTTCTCGTCCGCTCGTTGGCACGCCCTTGCGGATCAGGTATTGGCCGGGACCGCCGTGTCCCGTGAGGATGCGCTCGCGGTGCTGCGCAGCGAGGACCTGGAACTCCTGGACGTCCTTGCCGCGGCATACCGGATTCGCCACCGCTACTTCGGCAACGTCGTGAAGCTGAACTTTCTCGTCAACGCCAAAAGCGGTCATTGCCCAGAAGATTGTGGCTACTGCTCGCAGTCGCGCTTCGCCAAAACCACCGAGATCGAGCGCTACAAGCTCAACAGCCGCGAAGAGATTCTGGAGAAGGCCGAGGCCTGCGTCGCCAGTGGCGCGACGACATGCTGCCTCGTGATCAGTGGTCGCGGGCCGACGGAAAAGGAGATGCAACGCGTCGAGGAGGCGGTGCGCGAGGTCAAGGCCAGCTACCCCGCGCTGAAGGTGTGCGCCTGCCTCGGGCTGCTGACGCCGGAGCAGGCGGTGCGCCTCAAGGATGCCGGCGTGGAACGCTTGAACCACAACCTGAATACCTCGCAAGGGTTTTACGACAAGGTCTGCACCACGCACACCTACGAGGACCGCGTCGCGACGTTGGAAGCTGCGAAGCACGCCGGCTTGAGCCTCTGCAGCGGGGGCATTGCCGGCATGGGCGAAAGCGACGAGCAACTGGTCGAGATGGCTTTCGCGCTTGCCGCGCTGCCCGTTGACTCCATCCCCGTAAACTTCCTGCATGCCGTCCCAGGCACGGCGATGGAGCACCTCACGGATACACTCACGCCGCGCCAGTGCCTGCGCATCCTCTGCATGTTCCGCTTTACGAATCCGACCCGCGAGGTCCGGGTCAGTGGCGGTCGCGAGTTGCACCTGCGCACACTGCAACCGATGAGTCTCTACCCGGCCAATGCGATCTTCGCCGCAGACTACCTGACCACCGAGGGCCAAAGCGTCGCGCAAGACGTCGCCATGATTGAAGAGCTCGGCTTCACCGTCGAGCGAGTCGACCCCGTCGACGGGGACGTGCCGAGCAGCGAGACCGCACCGCCGCCTGTCGCGGCACGCTAGGTCGTCGTCCACCGGCAGCGACGTGCTACGCGCCCCGCCGCCCGCCAATCTACGGATGGGTTAAAGCACTCGCGGCAACGCGACTACCGCCACGGTTGCGCTGTGCACCTACCTCTGCCTCGCATGGCCTGCGCTGGTGAGGCGACATCCCAAACGTCCTGTCGGCTGCACGGCCACAGGGGCGAGTTGCCGCTCGCTGCGCTGCTCGACGGATGCGGCCACACCTCTGCCGTTCCGTGGGTGG
>SKZP01000334.1 GCA_007127275.1 Planctomycetota bacterium | reverse complement strand
GGGCCTGCGCCGGGACGCGCAGGCGCACCGAGCCGCGGCGGCGAAGCCGCCGGGAGCGTTCGCTGACGCCGTGCGGGCGGCGCTGCAGTCCGTGGAGGAGGATGCGCAGTCGGCCGCGGCACCTGCGGCGCTCGAGCTGCTCGGCGCGCTCGGCGGCTGGTTGCGCAGTGAGGAGGCAATTGAGCTCGGCGAACGCGTCCGGGAAACGCTCTCGGCGCACCTTGCGCGCTTGCCAGCGGAGGAGCCGGCGTTGCACGAGGCGAGCGCACAACGCCAGGCGGGTGCCGCGCACCTTGTGCTGGCGCTGGGGCGCGTTGGCGCCACCGAGGCGGTCGCGCAGCTTTCGCCGTACTTGGAGAGCGAGGCCCAAGCCGTGCAAGAGGCGGCCTTCGACGCCCTCGCCGCGACGGGGGAGCCGGCGGCCACGGCGCGCTTGCTCAAGGTGCTCGAAGCGGACGAGCCGTTCGGCCGCAAGCAACGGCTTGCCTGCAACGCCCTCGCCAACCTCGGCGACGCCAGTGTGTGCGCCACGCTCGAACGGTTCCGCGATCAGCCCGCGGCACTGGAGGCCGTGGGACGCCTCGGCCGCAGTGAGAATCTCGGCGCGCTCAGCGAGCTACTCGTCGAGTCGCCCACGCAACCCTACGCCGTCGAGGTGCGCGTCGCCGCGCTGCACGCCCTTGGCCGCATCCTCGAACGGCTGCGCCGGCAACGGGACCCGCAAACCGTAGAGGACGACGCGGCAACGTTGACGTCGGCAAGCGCCGACGCACAACGCGACGAGGCGTTGGCAACGCTGAAGCGGCACCTGCAGCAGCACACCGAGCCGGCGCTCGTCGAGGCCGCCGCCGAGGGGCTTGCGCGCGCCGAGGGGCTTTCGGCGTTCGAGTCGCTGCGGCCGGCGCTGCACGAGGAGGGCGAGCGTGCGGAGGCCGTGGCACGCGGGCTTGCGAACATTGAGGATCCCGAGTTCGTCGCGCGCCTGGCGGAGTTGTTGCCGGATGCCTCGGACGCCGCTGGCGCGGTCATCCTCGACGCGCTCGGCAAGCTCGAGCCGAGTGCGCTTTCCGAAGAGATGCTCACCGCCGTGCAGAGCTCGCTCACTCGGCTCGGCGAAGGCGCAAGCCACTTGTGGAGCCAAACCACCGGCCGCCTTACCCGCGGCCTCGGCTGGATTCTCGGCGAGGACAAAGAAGAGCCGCAAGACGAGGCGTAGAGAGCCCGTTCCGCGGGTGTTCCTTCGGGGCACAGCTACGTATGTGCCGTGTCGGTCGCGCCCCCCTTGCCCCGTCGAGGTACCTGGTTTCCGCGGACAAGGAATGAATGGATGTCCTGGGCAGCGTCGGCGGTGGTGGCTTTTTGCTTCCGCAGGCGGCGTGCGAATGATACTTCGCAGCGGTTCCCCGAGGGTGTGAGCCGCCGTGCGCAGGCACGCGCAACCCTGGCCTTTCGTGCTGCGGCGCGACCGGTTTCAAGGTGGATTGCTGCGAGGGATCTCGGGCAAGGAGCAGGAGCAGGCAACGATGCAAAAAGAGGCCGCGACGTTTTCCGTGCCGTATCTGCAAGTGCTCGACGAGCACGGCGCACTGGATCGCAAGTTCGACCCGCGGATGCCGGACGACAAGGCGCTCGAGCTGTATAAGTGGATGGTCTACGCCCGCGAGGCGGACGACCGCATGCTGAAGCTGCAGCGTCAGGGCCGCCTCGGCACCTTTCCGCCCTGCATTGGCCAGGAAGCGGCGCACTGCGCGCCGGCGCTTGCCATGCGCGAGAGCGACTGGTTTGCCGGCGCCTTCCGCGAGGCCGGTGCACGGATGATGCGCGGCGAGCCGTACCGCAACCTGCTGCTGTATTACAACGGCTGGGAAGAAGGGAACGTCAACCCGGCAAGTCCGCGCACGCTGCCCATCTACGTAATCATTGCCTCGCAGCTCTTGCACGCCACGGGCATTGCCTACGCCATGCGCTACAAGGGGGAAAAGGATACCTGCGCGGTGGCGTTCATTGGCGACGGCGGCACCTCCGAGGGAGACTTTCACGAGGCGCTGAACTTCGCAAGCGTCTGGAAGGTGCCGGTGATCTTCATTGTGCAGAACAACCAGTGGGCCATCTCGGTGCCGCTGAAAAAGCAAACGGCGAGCCGCACCATTGCGCAAAAGGCCATTGCCTACGACGTCCCCGGCATCCAGGTCGACGGCAACGACCCGCTGGCGATGTGGAAGGTGACGAACGAGGCGCTGGAGCGCGGCCGCAAGGGGGAAGGCCCGACGCTGATCGAGGCGGTCACGTACCGGCTGAAGATGCACACCACCGCCGACGACGACACGAAGTACCGCCCGAAGGAAGAGGTCGAGCCGTGGTGGAAGCGCGACCCACTGATCCGCTTCAAGGCCTACCTCGAGTCGAAAAAGCTCTGGGACGACTCGAAAGAAACCAAGCTCTGGGAAGAGGCGAAGGCCTACGTCAGCGCCGAGGTCGAGGAGTTCGAGCGGGTGCAAAAGTCCGGCGAGTTCAAGCCCGACGAGCCCTTCAAACACCTCTACGGCACCCAACACACCGTTATTGAACAACAACACGCCGAGTTCCGTCGCTTGAACGGCTTGAGCTAAACGGGAAAGGACACCGTCATGCCGAAGTTGAATATGGTTCAAGCGTTGAACCTCGCCCTGGATCAGGAGATGGCCAAGGACCCGGACGTGATCCTGCTTGGGCAGGATATTGGGCCGGACGGCGGGGTGTTTCGTGTGACGGACAACCTGCACGCGAAATACGGCGAGGACCGTGTCATTGATACGCCGCTTGCCGAGTCGGGCATTTTGGGCACGGCGATTGGCATGGCCATGGGCGGGGTGAAGGCCGTGGCGGAGATGCAGTTCTGCGGCTTCAGCTACCTGATGACGGGGCAGTGGGAGGGGCACGCTCGCCGCTTTCGCTCGCGCAGCCAGGGGCACATCTCGCTGCCGGTGGTCGTGCGCTTTCCGTATGGCGGTGGCGTGCGTGCGCTGGAGCACCACAGCGAAAGCCCCGAGGCGACGTATGCGCACATGGCCGGCTCCAAGGTGGTGATTCCCTCCGGGCCGCGCAACGCGCGTGCCCTGCTTGTCGCCTCCATCCGCGACCCTGATCCGGTGGTCTTCTTCGAGCCCAAGCACGCCTACCGCGCCTTCCGCGAAGAGGTGCCGGAAGAGGAAGAGGTGCTGCCGATCGGCAAGGCGCACATTGCCCACGAAGGGGAGCGGCTCACGCTGATCGGCTGGGGCGCGCTGATGCACATGCTCGAGGAAGAGGCGCTGCCGGAGCTCGAGAAGCAGCACGGCGAAGGTAGCGTCGAATTGATCGACCTGATGACCATTGCGCCGATGGATATCGAAACCATCATTGAGTCGGTGAAGAAAACCGGCCGTTGCGTGATTGTGCAGGAAGCGCCGAAGAGCTTCAGTGCCGCAAGCGAGATCATTGCGGTGATCAACGACCAGTGCCTCGAATACATGGAAGCGCCGGTAAAGCGCGTCACGGGCTTCGACGTC
>SKZP01000482.1 GCA_007127275.1 Planctomycetota bacterium | reverse complement strand
TTTTGGCTACTGGAGGGGACGCATGAGTGCGCAGAAACTTACCACCAAGACGTTCGACTCGTTTGTCGCCGCCAACCGCGTCGCTCTCGTTGACTTCTCCGCAAGCTGGTGTGGTCCCTGCAAGGTAATGAAGCCGGTGCTCGACAAGGTGGCCCAGGAATATCAGGACCGCGGCGCCGCGGTCGGGATTGTGGATGTCGACGAACAGCCGGCGCTGACTTCGCAGTTCCGAATCTCAGCCGTTCCGACCCTCGTGTTCTTCAAAGACGGCAAAGCCGCTGGAATTCTACAAGGCGCCGTCGAGCGCGCCACGGTTACTGAACAGCTTGAAAAGTTGTTGCAGTAGGCAGAACGCAGGTAAGCGCAAAAAACCCACGGGCAGCGGCCCGTCGTGGGTCGCCGCCGCCCATTTGTGGCGCCACTGTGTCATGCCCCCACGTGGCGGTGTCGCCTTCAAAGGAGGTGTGGGTGCCAGTTGCGGTGATGTTGAAGTCGCTGCGGCGTTTCCGCACGGTGCGGACCTCTGCGACGACCAGCAGGCGGCCGTCGACGGGCGTAGGACGTAGCCTCGTTTGAGGTCGGCGGCGTGCACCCAGCCGCGCGTGGCGCGCACGACGTGGCCGTCGGCGTTTGTGGCGTAGAGCGGGCCGTCAACCCTGCGCGAGATTTTTCCGCACGCGGCACGAGGGCGACGCCGCCGGAGTTTGCGAGTCAGAACGGCTGCGTGGTTGTCGTGCCGAGCGCTGCTCTTGCGGGGGCGCGGCCTCCCAGTTTGGTGTACGGAAGCCCAGGGACGCAGTCGCCGGGCTTGGTGGAGGGATGACGGGCCTTGAGCCGTTCTCCTCGTGTTTGGCTGGTGGTAGCGGTTTGCGGGGGTAAAGGCGCAGTTCCCCAATTCGTATTATCGGACTTGAATTCCTCGGCTGGCCTGCGAAACTACGTACACCTGTGTGGGTTATCGGGCGTTTGCCAGTCCGCGTCTACCGCGGCGATGAACGCCCGAGGATCCGTGCAGCCTCCCCCATGTATCCCCCGTGCTTCGTTTACGTCTGGCTGGTGGCTCGCCGGTGCACGCCGAGGTGTGAATGCACGTCGTCCGTGGCGTGTTGGGCACCAGGGAGGGACTGTACGTAATGATGTTTCGTTCCAAGTTTGTTCCGTCTGCCGTTGCGCTACTGCTGTTGCTTGGTTTGGCAAGCTCCGCGTATGCCGGCGACGAGTGGTATGTCGACCCGGCTGGCACGCCCGAAGGCGACGGCAGCGCTTCCGACCCGTGGGATATGGCCACGGCACTCGACGGCCCTGCGGCGGTCAGTCCCGGTGACACAATCTGGGTGCGGGGTGGCACCTACGTGGGCACGTTCGTGGCGGGCCTTTCCGGCTCGTCCAGTGCACCGGTGACCGTGCGGGCGGTGCCCGGGGAGCGTGCGACGCTGGACGGCTCGCCGAGTTCGGATCCGACGTTGCAAATCACCGGTAGCCATGTGCGCTACTGGGGACTCGAGATCATGAACTCGAGCACCAACCGCTCGGGCCGCGGCGAATGCGTCTGGATTGGCACGCAAGGGCAGCGCGACATCAAGCTGATCAACCTCGTAATCCACAACGGCGGCCAAGGCGTCGCGGCCTGGTCGAACTCGCGCGATGTCGAGGTCTACGGCTGCATCATCTTCCACAACGGCCGGCAAGGCCCGCAGCGCGGCCACGGCCACGCCATCTACACGCAGAACCGCGACGGCTACAAGCGCTACGCCGACAACATCATGTTCGGCGGCTTCGCCTGGGGGCTACACGCCTACGGCTCCGGCGCCGCCTACGTGCGCAACATGGAGATTGAAGGCAACGTCATGTTGCAGCACGGCCAACTCGCGAGCACCCGCGGCGGCGGCCTCAACCTCTGGATTGGTACGGGCAACCCCTCGCGCGACATCACGCTCGTGGGCAACCACATCATTTCCGACGACTGGGGCAACGACAACGCACGCATTGGCTACGCCGCCTTGAACGAGGACATTGTCATCACCGACAACGTCTTTCTGCAGGACGTGGGGCTCAAGGATTGGCAGAGCGTGACCTTCCGGCGCAACTACGTCGTCAACAACTCCCGGCTGATCCGCCTCGAAGAGGATCGGTTGCCGAGCTTGCCCGGGTACGACTGGGACGACAACGACTACGTGCAGATCAACGCCAGCAGCCAGCCGCATCCGTTCGACTGGATTGTAAACGGCAAGTCGACGCGCTACCCGTTCTCGCAGTGGCGCCAGCAAACCGGCTTCGACGCGAACTCGAGCTTCGCGGACCTTTCGAGCCACGGGCTCGACGAGGTCTTTATCCGCGAAAACGAATACGAAGACGGCCGGGCCCACATCATTGTCTACAACGACGCCGGGCTCAATGAGGTGGCGGTCGACCTCTCTTCGGTGCTCGACGTGGGCGAGCCGTATGAGTTGCGCGACGCGCAAAACCCGTTTGCCGCGCCGCTGAAAAGCGAGATCTACGACGGTGATCCGGTCGAGGTGCCCATGAACCTTAGCGACGCCGCACAGGCCATTGGCGGCTCGCCGGATCCGTATGAACACTCCGCACCGTATGTGGGCACGTTCTTGATTGCGCACGCCGGCACGCTGTGGTCGCCGAGCGCCATTGCACCGCCAGGCAACGGCGGTGGCAATGGCGGTGGCAATGGGGGCAACGGGGGCGAAAACGGCGACGACGGCGACGACGGCGACTCGAGTGGTGGTGGCTGCCACCTTGGGTTCGGGGCCACGTCGTGGCTCGCCCTGGCGTTGAGTGCGTTGCTCATGCTGCTTGTCTTCCTTGCCGCGCAACGGCGTTTCGCGCGCATCTAACAAGGATCTGGAAGAAGATTGCTTCCGACGTTGAGCGTTGCGAGTGAAGGCTTTGCATGGCGGCCGAAGGTGAGCAGCGAGAGGCAGCTTAGCCACGTCAAGCAGCTCTTCTGACGTCAACGGCTCGGAAGTGGTTGTCCGGCAGATTTCCTCTGTCCCTCGGGAGTCTCACGTTTAGGGGCGAGGCGGTGCCGAGCGCCGCGCACGAAGCGGCACGTTCGGCACTGCCTCGCGCCAAACGCCACTCCGTACTCCAATGGAACCGGTGCCGGTGGCCAAGGAATTGTGCGTCACGCGTAGGCGTTGCCGACTCGGCAGTGGCAGGTGCGCCACCTTGAGCCGGCGAGGCCGCGAATGTCCGACGACGTTGCACGCACGGCCCGGGCGCGGGCCATCAAAGACTACGCCATCATTGGCGACGGGCGCTCGGCGGCGCTGATTGCGAGCGACGGCACCTTGGAGTGGCTTTGCTGGCCGAGTTTCGAGAGCCCTTCCTTGTTTGCCGCCCTGCTGGACTCGGAACGCGGCGGCTGCTTTTCTTTGCAGCCAAGCGGTACATTTCGCTGCGAGCGCGCCTACGTCGACGAGACGAACGTGCTTCAGACGACGTTTTACACCGACGACGGTGGCGTGTTGCGGCTGACCGACGCAATGCCCGTGGCAAGTGAGCGCGAAAAACGGCGTGGCGGCCCCTGGCCCGAGCATTGGATCCTGCGTCGCGTCGAGTGTCTCGCAGGCGAGGTCGAGCTTGCATGGCGCTTCGACCTGCAGCCTGATTACGGGCGGCAGCGACCGCACGTGCGGCACTGCAACGCACTGGGAATTGCATTCGAGTTCGGCGCGCACGTTTGCATCCTGCGCAGCGACTTGCCGCTTCGGATGCCGCCCAAAGGCGAGACCGTGGTCGCCGGGACAACGACGCTGACTGCCGGCGAGCAAGGTGACGTTGCGCTCGTTTATGCACACCGCCACCCTGCGGCCATTCCGTCTCTCGGCGAGCGTGCCACGGCAACCCTCGAGCGCACACTACGCTGGTGGCAGGACTTCTCCTCCGCGTGCGGCTACCACGGTCCCTACCGCCGCGAGGTCGTGCGTAGCGCACTCGCCCTGCGGCTGCTGACTTACGCCCCTTCCGGCGCCATCATTGCCGCGCCGACCACCTCGCTGCCGGAGGCGCTCGGCGGCGTGCGCAACTGGGACTACCGGTATTGCTGGCTGCGCGACGCGGCGCTGACACTCACGGCACTTTACGCAATGGGCAACGTCGACGAGGCCGGCGCCTTCTTTCACTGGTTGATGCACAGCACCCAACTGACGCGCCCGCGGCTGCAGGTGCTCTACAACGTATACGGCGAGGCACACGTGCCCGAGGCGCCAGTGGAGCATCTGCGTGGCTTCGCCGACTCCCGCCCGGTACGTGTCGGCAACGCCGCCCACGACCAGTTTCAACTGGACGTCTACGGCGTCGTCGTCGAAGCGGCGTACCAGTTCGTGCAACAGGGTGGCAGGCTCGACCGCGCCACGGGGCGCATGCTCGTCGGCTTCGGCAAAACGGTTTGTCGCTGCTGGCAGGAGCCCGACGACGGCATCTGGGAGATCCGAAGCGACCGCCAACATCACACCTACTCGAAAGTGCTCGCCTGGGCGGCGCTTGACCGTCTGCTGCGCTTGCACGAACAAGGCCACGTGCGTGCGCCGGTCGGACGCTTCAACGCTCAACGCGAGGCCATCCGCGCAGCCGTCGAGACCCGCGGCTACAACGAACAACTCGGCAGTTACGTCGCCACATTCGACGGCGAAACCCTCGACGCAAGCCTGCTTGAGCTGTGGCGCTACGGATACGTCCGAGCCGACGCGCCACGAATGATTGCCACACGCAAGCGCATTTACGAACACCTCGGTCGCGACGGAATGCTCGACCGCTACCCCGCGAGCGTTGATGACGGACTTCCGCCGGGCGAGGGGGCATTCGGCATCTGCAGTTTCTGGGGTGTGAGTTGCCTGGCCGCGCAAGGGGAAGTTGCCGAGGCAACCCGGCTGTTCGAGGGCTTGCTGGCCCATGCCAACGAGGTTGGCCTCTACGCGGAAGAGCTGGATCCGACCAGCGGCGCACACCTCGGCAACTTTCCGCAGGCGTTTACGCATCTTGGCCTGATTGACGCGGCGCTTGCCTTACGCAACGCCCAGGGAGAGGGAGCCGGCGGATGAACGTGCCGAGTGTTTTGCTGTGGGGTTTCGTTGCCACGGTCGTTCTGACGACGGTGCTCTCCGCGGCGCGCGCATTGGGGCTTTCGCGGATGAGCATTCCGTATCTACTCGGCACCATGTTCACTGCCGACCACGACCGCGCCGAGTTCTTCGGCTTTCTCGTTCACATGACCTTGGGTTGGTTGTTCGCGCTTCTTTATGTGGCGGCGTTCGAAAGTTGGGGCTTTGCGAACGTGTGGCTCGGCGCGGGGATTGGCGTGGTGCATGCGTTTGCCGTGTTGCTCGTCGCCATTACCTGGCTGCCGGCGTTTCATCCGCGCATGGCCAGCGAGCGCCGCGGCCCCGAGTTGACACGAGCGCTGGAGCCACCAGGGTTTCTCGCGCTGAACTACGGCCGCCGCACACCGGTCGTGACCGTGCTCGCACACTTGCTTTACGGCGCCATACTCGGCGGCTTTTACCGCTTTGCCTGATGCGGCGCATGGGCAATGCGTACCGAGGCGAGCGCAGGGTGCCAAGCCCTGCAAGGCAACATACGAGAGCCTCCGTGGGCTTGACTGCGACATTCCCACAAAGGGGGAGCACTGCGTGCCGCTGCAAACGGCACGCGCTAGAACTGGCGCAGGAAGCGTAGGTCGTTCTCGAAGAAGTGGCGGATGCCGCGCTCGCCAGCGCCGACGGGGAGATCTAGCTTGAGCGCGGTGAGGCGCTCGACGCCCATGCCGAAGGCGAAGCCGGTGTAGCGCTCGCTGTCAATGCCGACGGCGTCGAAGACGTTGGGGTCGACCATGCCGCAGCCGAGCATTTCGAGCCACTTCGTCGAGCCCTTCATGCGCACATCCACCTCGGCGCTGCACTCGGTGAACGGAAAGAAGTGCGGCCGCAGGCGCCACTCGAACTCGCGCCCCGCGTAGTAGGCGTGCAGGAACTCGTCGAGCACAAACTTTAAGTCACGGAAGGTGATCCCTTCCTCGACGACGAGCCCCTCGATTTGATGGAACATAAAGTGGTGGGTGGCGTCGACCGTATCCGGCCGGTAGACGCGCCCCGGCACGACGCAGCGCACCGGCGGCGGTTGATGCTCCATCACGCGGATCTGCACCGTCGAGGTCTGCGAGCGGAAAAAGTGGCCGTCGTCCGTGACGAAGTTGTCGCGCGGATCGCGGGCAAGGTGGCCCGGCGGAATGTTCAGCGCGTCAAAGCTGTGAAACTCGTCCTCGACCTCGGGGCCCTCGGCGACGTCGAAGCCCATGCTGCGGAAGATCTCGCAGACCTCCCGTATGGTCTGCGTCAGTGGGTGGACGCTCCCGAAGAGCGGCTTGCGCCCCGGGCGCGTGATGTCCGGCTGCGGCTTTTCTTGCTGTTTGTCCGGGGTGCCGAGTTCGGCCTTGCGTGCTTCGAGCGCGGCAGTCAGTTCCTCTTGCAGCGGGTTGAAGCGCTTGCCGAGTTCCTTTTTCTCCTCGGCACTCGCTTGCGCGAACAGCGACTTCTGCGCTGCCTTGAGTTTGCCCTTCTTGCCGAGGTACCGAATCCGCACCTCTTCGAGCGCTTCCGCGGTGGTCGCTTTCTCAAGCGCGGCAAGCGCCTCGTCACGCAATTGATCCAATTCTTCGAGTACCGCCACGCTTCACCTCCGCTGCAACGCAAACGCAAAACACATCAACGCCGTCGACGCCGCGCAGATCCTACGTCGCCGGCTGCCTCACGGCAACCGCGCGCACCTCAAGCCGTGCATACCGCAAACGGGGAACCCTTGAGAACATGCCCACCGGCTGCGGCCCGTGGGTCCGTACCCCTTCGGCACTTGACCCACGGGCTACGACCCGCAGCCCGTGGGGGTGCACGAACTACGTTTCCCCAATTGCGGGATGTACGGCACCTCAGGGGCGCAAAGACGAGCGCAGGGCGTATGGCGTACGGGGTACACGCCCTGCGCCCGCCTCGGTATTGAAACTTCACGTCCCCGGGCGAGGTCCGTGAGCTCGTCGTTACGGGTCTCGCTCGCGAGGGGTTGCTTGCCGTTACTCTGCGTTGAAGGTGGCGTGCAGCAGGTCAATGGCGACGGGAGCGGCGCGTGTGCCGCCGTAGCCGAAGGTGTCCTCGATGAAAACGACAACGGCGACTTGCGGCTCATCATACGGGGCGTAGGCGGCGATCCAGGCGTGGTTGAGCGACTCGCCGTCGCGGGTGCGGCCGGTTTGGGCGGTGCCGGTCTTGGCGGCGGCGTTCACGTCGCGCAGCGACACGTCCGGCTCGAGAAAGCCGCGGGCGCCGCGGGCGGTGCCGGCGGCGCCGTGGACGACGCGGCGCATGCCTTCGTGGACTGCGTTCCACGTCGCCGGCGCCACCTCGACGTGTCGCGCTGCCGTGGGATCCACCGCTTCACGCACAAGCCGAGGTGCCGGCAAGGTGCCGCGGGTGGCCACACCGGCGGTGAAGCGGGCGAGTTGCAGCGGAGAGCTTTGCATGGTGCCCTGGCCAATGGCAGTGAGGGCCGCTTCGAAGCGGTCGGGGTCTTGCGTGGGGCGCCAGCCGCGGGGGTCGCTGTCGAGGTCAATGCCGGTCGGCTCGCCGAAGCCGAAGCGCCGCGCCCATGCGGCGAGCCGTTCGTAGCCGAGGCGGTGGCCTTCTTCGTAAAAGTATTCGTTGCTGGAGCGCTCCAGCGCCTCGACAAGGCCAATGACGCGGCCGAGGAAGACGTGGCAGCTAAAGCGGTTGCGCAGCCACGGAAGCTCGCGCACGCGGCTCCAGCGGCCGTCAATGAGCTCTCCGCTGCGGAAGTCGGGGCCGGCGACGAGGCCCTCTTCGACGACGGCGATGCCGGAGAGGACTTTCATCACCGACCCCGGCGGCAGGGAGGTCGCGTTGACGGCACGGTTGATCAGCGGCTTGCCGTGCTCGACCTCGCCGTCGAGCAGCCTGCGGACGTAGTCGCGGTCTTCGAGCGAGGAGCCGCCGAAGCGGTTGAGGTCATACGTGGGGCTCGAAGCCAGCGCGAGCACCTCGCCGGTGTGCACGTCCAAGAGCACGGCCGCGCCGGGGGTGGCCCAGCGCTGAAAGGCGTGCCCGAGCGAGTCCTGGGCGCGTCGTTGCAGCCGTGCATCCAGGGTGAGCTCGAGCGGCTCGGCGGCCTGCGGGGTGACTTCATCCAGCAGGCGCTGGCTGCGGGCGCGCACGTCCCGCTCGACGACACTTGCGCCGAAGCGCCCCGTCAAGCGCGCTTCATACGCGCGCTCCAGGCCGACGACGCCGACGGAGTGGCGCATCAGGTCGTAGCGAAAGCGTTGCTGAAACGCCTCGGCATTGCGGAAGTGCCGCGCAATGAACTCTTCGCCGACGTCGCGCTCGGCGTGCTCGGCAAGCCGCCGGTAGTACGGTGAGTCGTCGAGCGTCACGCCGTCCTCGTCGTCGCCGGCAAAGCCGACGCGGTCGACGGGGCGCAGGTAGCCGAGTACGTGGCAGGCAAGCTCGCCGTGCGGGTAGACGCGGCGCGTCCCGGCGCGGGTACGCACGCCGAAAAAGATGCGGTCGAGCTCGACAACGGTTTCAATGCGCGTCCGTTCGAGTTCCGTGGCGAGCACGAGCGGATTCGACTGCCACTGCCAGCGCTCGCGCGGCCGGCCGCTGCGGCGCTCCGCACGGGCGCGGTCGTTCCAGTAGCCCGCATTCGAGCCCATCCGCACAATTTCCTGATATGCCTTCGTGCGCCGCGCCTCCCCCTCGAACATCTCGTAGAGCTTCGCATCCACGGCCCTCTCGACGAGTTCGAAGCGCTCGTGCAACTCGCGCGGCTCAACCTCGACAATGCGTGCGAGCTGCTCGAGGCTCGCGGCAATTTCGCGGCGCAAGAGCTCACGCCCGGCACGCAACTCCTCCACGCTTCGCTCGAGGCGCCGCGCGAGTTTGCGCTCCAACGGTAGCTTGAACTCGTGGTACGGCGCAGGCAGCAGCGTCGCCGAGGTGCGGCCCGGCCAAGTACGTAGGAAGCGCGCTTGCCGCGAGCCGCCGCGGGCTTTGTCCTTTGCGAGCGCCGTGACATATTCCTCGAGTTCGTGTCGCTCGGCGGCAGTCATGCCGGGCACACCGTCGCGGTAGTCGACGCGCTTGAGCACATTTTCCGGCTCGGTAAACAGCCAATAATTGAGTTCAAGCTTCCAACTCGGCACGTCCTCGGCAAGCACCACACCGTGGCGGTCCACAATGCTCGCCCGTCGCGGCGGCACGAGGGTGCTCGTCATGCGGATGCGCTCGGCGCGCTGCACATGCTCCTCATGCTCGACGACTTGCAACATCACGAGCCGCCCCGCAAAGATCAGCGCGAGCAAAGGCACCGCGGCCATCAACAAGGCAATCCGCGTATGCGGCATCAGAAACTCCTGAATGAAAGCGTCGACCCGAGGCGAGCAACCAACGTATTCACGCGGCGGGCACGTCCGACGGTGTGTAACCCTGGCAGGGGCGTCCACGGGTAGCCCAGGGCTGCCGCCCGCGTGCCGTGTAGTTTTCGCAGCCACCGACTGCGTCGGTGAGCTTGGGAGACTGCATATTGCCGAGAACTTGATGGCACTCGGGCGCCTGGTCTGCGAGGCGAAGCACGAAACCTCCCGGATTCGCCTCGCAAGGCTGGCGCCCTGCGCTCGCCAAAGGCACCCGTTTCCTGACGGACTACGTGCCCGCCGTTGTCCGTGTAGTATCGACGGGTTGCCGCGGTGGCTTCAGTGTGATTTTCGCGCGGGGAGTCACCTCCGCAGCAGCGTCTCTTTCACCCTTGCGAGCGCTGGCCGCGGCGACTCCACTGGAGTATGATGGCGGGACGTCCTAAACTCCTTCGGCCGGCGCCGCTTCGCTTCCCCCGCATGACAAGTCACGCAGTCTGATGAGCACCCACGAGAAACCTGACGTACTGGTCGGCGTTGCCTTGCTGCCGAGCGAAGAGGACCGTTTTGCGCGCGTCGCGCAGACGGTGAAGGCGTGCCTTGACCTCGTGGATGCGCGGGATCCCGACGTCGAGCTTGCACCGGTGGGCTCGCCGGAGCGGTGGCCGCGACTCAAGGAAGCATTGTTGGAAACGCGGCTCGTCGTGGCCGACTTCTCTCCCGCAACGCCGGGGGGACACGGACCGACGACGGAGACGCTCGTCGGCGCCTGTGCGGCGCGCTTCGGCCGGGCCATTCCCGTCGTGGTGCTTGTGCCCGACCGGAGCCACCTCCCGTTTGGCTGGCAGGATCATCCGTTCGTCGTGGAATACGAGGGGTCGCGCGACGGGATCACCGAGTTGCGGCGCAACCTCGGCGCGGGGCTGCAGGCGCTTGTAAAGCAAATCCGCGCCGGCGAGACGGTGGTCGACGAGGGCTTCGCCACGGTTACCATCACGACCGCGGCGACCCCGCAGCCCGCGGAGGGGCAAACGGAAGAGGAAGAGGATCCGGTAGAAAAGGAACGCCGGGTCAAGCAGATGCTGCGCGAGCGCTTCCGCCAGAAACTTGCCGAGGTCCCCGACGCCTCGGCAAGCGCTACGACGACCGAAGACACGGAAGATGACGAGGCCTCACGCGAGACCGTCGTCGCGCGGCGACCGAGGCCCCAAGCGCACGGCGAGAGTGACACCGCCGCCGACCTAGCCGCCGGGGAGCGCGTCGTCCCCGAGATTCCGGACATTCCCGTCGGCGAGGTCGGCGAAACGCCGGCGGAAAAGCTCGCGGCTCTACAAAAGCGACTCCAGCAGCGCTGGGCGGCGGAACGGGCCGCCCGACCGAAGTGGTTGAGGGATACCGTCGTCGAGTACGGCTTCGACCTCAACTTCTGGGTGGAGCCGGCCGCCGAGCCGGTCGTTCACAGGGGGATTACGCAGGCGGTCTCCGAGGTGGGCGGCCTCGTGGACGGAAAGCCACCGCCGCAACAGCAGGAAAAGGAAACACAAGAGGACGACGAGTCGGATGACGACATTGTCTTCGACCCCTCCGACATCGACATCCTCAAGGGAACGAAAAAGAAGAAGAAAAAGAAAAAGAAGAAGAAGCGCCCCACCGCCGACACGCCCGCGGCCATTGCGACGGAAGGCGCCGGGGCGGAAACGGCGCCACCCAGAGGGCTTGGCGAGCGCAAGGGCCTCGGGGTGCTGCTGGACCGCCTTTCCGGACGGCGCCTGGAGTTACGCCCCGCGCAGATTGTGCTTGGCCGTGGCCAGGACGCCGACGTCGTGCTTGCCGCGCGGGAGATCTCGAAGGCACATACGCGCATCAGCAAGCAGGAGGGGGGCTACATGATCGAGAACCTCGGCACCAACGGCACCTTCGTCAACGACGAGGCCATCACCCACCCGCGTCGCCTTCAGCACGGCGACCAGATCACGCTGGCGAAAACGCAGGACAAGCCTGAAGGCGTCCGCCACTTCGTCTTCCAGCAAGCGCAGGCATGAACGTGGGTCGCCGCGGTCGCGTGTTGGCTCTTCGAAACGCGTCGAGGGGGAAGCGAGGTACGTTGTCCGCACTCCCTCGCCTGCCTTGTCCTGATCTTCGGGGTGGACACGGGTTCTGCCGCGGGGCGGAGCCACACCTTCGCCCACGGTCGCTTGGCATTACAAACGTTTGATTCGCCCCACCGACGAAGTCGGTGGGCTTGGTGCACGCCGTTCCCCACGCGTTTCATACGACCGATACCACAGGGCGTTTCGTGCATGGCCCACACCTTTGCCAACTCTTTGCCTTCGTGCCACTTTAGGGCTTGCGTGCAGTCGAACAACCAGCGATCATTGGCGTATTCGAGAATCCGTTCCGCTCTCCATACCCTCCATCAGCCGTCGTCGAGGCTTGATTTCCCCCAGGCCGTAGCCGCGTTGCCGTATCCGCGC
Source organism: Planctomycetota bacterium (assembly GCA_007127275.1). Taxonomy (GTDB): domain Bacteria; phylum Planctomycetota; class UBA8742; order SKZP01; family SKZP01; genus SKZP01. The sequence goes on along the minus strand of SKZP01000482.1, from coordinate 942 downwards.
AGCGAGGAGGAACCATCGCGATGATCCATTGGCGACAATTGCCCCTGGCCGTTACGTTCGCTTTGTCGGCGACCATTCTCGCCACCGTGGTGCCGCAACAGGCGGAGGCACAAGACGACGGCTTGAACTGGATTTGGCAGGAAAACGATTACTTTTATTACCAGTGGAGGCTCGAGGACAAGATCGAGGTTTCGCCGATCTCCGGGGTTCGTGGCGTCTCCACCCAGCGTGCGCAGTATCTCGTTTCGCTGTTGCTTCGCTACGACGTCCTCTCGGTACGCGACAATGGTGAGTCGGCTCGGGTGCGCATGAACGTGGTCCATTCGCTGCTCGAGGTGAAGCCCGCGGTAGGGCCGAGCTACACGTATAACTCGGCTCACTTGCGGGACTTCGGCAAGTACTTCGACGCGCGGGTGCAGCCGCTTCCCCAACTGCTGGAAGTCAGCGCCGTCTTCGACGTCGACCAGCGCGGGAATCTTCAGGCGGTCGCGGAGAATGAGGAGGAGGAAGCGGTAAACCCCTTCGCCGCAGCGCTCGAGATGCTCAACGAGCGTCGTGGGCCGCTGACGCAGCCGGAGCGGATTGGCGTGGGCGGGCTGCGCCAACTCACACAGGCGCATCACTGGACAATGCCCGGCTACCCCGAAGAGGCGCAGTCGCGCGGTGATCGTTGGGAACGCGACATCGACATGTTTGGCGAAAGCGGCCTCTATCAGGGCACGCTGCGTTATAGCCATTTGGGACCGCAAACCTTTGACGGCGAGTCGGTAGCCAGTATGGAGCTGTCCATGCCCGAACGCCCGTCCTTTCGGCTCGAGGATGACGCCATCAACGACATGGAGGTGCGTCGCGTCGACGTGGACGGGATCCTGCATCACGGGACCAGCCTGGGACGCCCGGTGATGAATCGCATCAACATGGACGTGGTGACGCGGGCGACCT
>SKZP01000111.1 GCA_007127275.1 Planctomycetota bacterium | reverse complement strand
GAGTCGCGTCAGAGAACGAAACCAGGGAGCGAACGAAATCGTCGATGTGCACGTCCGCTTGGTGCAGCGTGGCGCAGTTACCGGGACACTATACGGATTGGACGGCAAGCCCGCGGCGCATCAGCCGATATCCGTTGCGCGCGAGGGGCAGACAGGTATCGTCGGTTATACGGCAACCGACGAAAGTGGTCGCTTTCGATTCGAACATATCTTGCCGGGGCGGTACCGATTTCTTGTGCGCCAAATCGACGAGTACGATTGGACGAAAGCGGTAAGTCGCGATCACTGGTTCGAGCTAGGCCCAGGCGAAACGGCAGAAGAGGAGGTGCACCTCAAACGCCGCAGAAACCCGACACTGGCCGGTAGACTGCTCTACCACGATGGCTCCGTGGCCACGAACGTACGCATGTTGTGGGGGCGCGCTTCCACGGCTTCGCAGTCTCGTCGGGAAGAGATTCGGACCGACTCGCAAGGGCGCTTCGAATTCTGGGGACCGTACCGACTTTCGCCGGGCTCGCGCTTTCTCGTTCGAGTGGAGGTGGAGCCGGATCGCGTGCTCACCTTGCGATTTCGCGTGCCCGAGGATGCGGACGTGTCCGAGTTCGATCGAGGCCTCGAGGTCGGCGACTTGCGTATACCCGAGGTGGACCGCTCACAGCGGGCGTCGTTGCGGTTCGTGCTCGAGGGCGATCCCACCGCATCCGTCCCAGTAAAGGTCCTGGTCGGCACCGACGACGAGTCTTTCCAGCATGAGTTGCAGGCCAGCCACGGCATGGTTCTTGACGATGTGCCTCTCGGGCACGTCGCAATCACGGTCAACGACTCGAACTTTCCGTGGGCCCGGCACCGCTTCGAGGTATCCGAACCGGGAAGCGAGACTACGGTGACGCTACCCAGCGCGCCTCGCACGCAGGCGACCTTCTTGATCCAGCTCGAAGGAAATGCACACCTAACGACTAGGGGGCAGTTGTCGATTCGCCTGCATTGCGCCGATGACCGCTTCAACGGGCCAAGGGAAAGGCGCTCGTCTTCCGCACGCTCCGTCACGTTTACCCGAGTCGCACAGGGGCACACGTATGTCGCGACGATTGAACTGCCCGGCTACCAGCCGAAGGAACTGGAGTTTACGCCGAGGGAGGGGGAACATGTAATCGAGGTTTCGCTACTTCCTGAATAAGCTTCTGCGCGTGATACGCAGGGACTCAGGTGCGCGACGCGCCGCCAAGGCGGCGGATACACTCGATAACTGAGCGGCCACTTTTGAACTCGTAGTTGGGCGAGGACTTGCGTTCGGTTATGGCTCCCAACGTCGCGGCGACCACCTCAAACGGGGCGGCAGCATGAGATTTCGTTGCTGCGCCAGGACGACAGTGGACTACCATGTAAGCATGCCGCCATGGTTGCTCGATGCGTCAAGTCTCTATTCGAGTGTCGAGCAACCGCAACACCACCAGATAAAACCGGCACAGCGCTGTACGACTTCGGGATTCTGCAAATGTCACATCGACGTGCGTACCTAATCCACACAGTTCTTGCGAGCGTTTGCCTGTTCATGCTGGCGCAGGCGTGGTTGCCCAGCGGCGCAACCTCCCGTGAGGGTCTCGCCTCTCCCGACGACGCGGCACCGCGATACGACGTTGACCTGTTGGTGACCGACCGCGACGGAGAGCCGGTTGCCGGCGCCGTTGTGGCGTGGCACAGCAATCCTACCTTTTACTCCTCCGGGGTGCGGCCGGTCCTTCCACGCTGGAAGGAGAAGATGCAGCGGGAGCCTGAAGAAGACGCGTGGGCGCAGCACGCCTTCTTGGGGCGCACGGATGCCGAGGGCCGCTTGCGCACGAACCTCCCCGCCGGCCTTTACGACGAGTGGACTCGCCGAGCCTCGCTGCTCGTGGGGGCGCTGGGCTACGAACTCCGGCAGCGTTATCTTCCGCAGGAGGCGGTGCCGGCGCGCGCGCATTTCGTGTTGGAGCGTGACGAGCACGAGTTTCTCCGCATCGAAGTCGTCGACCCTGACGGGCAGCCGGTGGAGAACGCCATGGCGATTTACGAGCCGTTTCCGCGGTTTCGCACCTCGGAGGCGGGCGTCGACTGGCTTGGTCGCATTTTTCCGTTGCCGGAGGAGTTGTCGTTCGAGGTCGTCGCCCCGGGGTATCCGTTGCAGGAACACGAAGCGACGCTGGCCGACTTGCCGCTGCGCGACGGTGTGCGCCACTGGCGCCTCGTGCTTGAGGCGGCGCCGATGTGGCACCTGCGAATCCTGAATCAAGAGGGTGAGCCGGCGCGCCGCGCTGTCGTTGAGTTGCTGGCCGGCGAAGCGGAATACGAGGAGGAAGAGGAGGAGTACTGGGAACAGCATGCAGAGCGGTATGACGACGTAGAGTCCTGGGAGCGTCACCACGAGTACTGGTATCCGTGGGGGCGCGAAATCGCTGCGGTGGCCGTTGCCGACGAAGACGGCGTCGCGCGCCTCGCCCGGCATCCCGAGGGTGACGGGATTCGCATCCGGTGGCGCGGGGCGACGGCCTCGTTCCGCGAACTCGACCCGTTGCAAACCGACACGGCGGAGCCAATCGAGGTAATGCTCGAGACGCCGCTGCGGGCAATCGACGTCGAAGCACAAGTGCGGGATCCAAACGGCGAGCCGATCGAGACGGCCCACGACTTGAAAGACATCAGCTTTCATCTGGTGCAGAAAAAGGATGACGGTTCGTGGACCGAGCCTTGGGACCGACCAAAACTCTACCGGATCGACGAGCAGCAAGTGATCAAGCGGCAAATGAATTTGATACCCGGCCAACAGGATAGTCAGGGGATCCGTGACCTCGTCCACATGGAATACCCGTGGACACCCGCGGCCACGGCACCGGCACGCGTGCGCTTCGGCAGAGGGCGCTACTCGCAAAACTATCTGAAACCGGGGCGCTACCGCATCGTTGCGTACCACGACGAATGGGGAGTCGCACTGGGGCCGCTTCACGACCTTGAAGCCGGCGAGACGGCCCGTGGCATGATCGACTTCTCGGCGCCGTTTGCAAACCTCGACGGTGCTCGCCTCGCGGAGGTCACGGTTCGCGGTGAGGACGGCGAGCCGTTGCCGGGCGCGACCATTCGCTGGGACCTGCGGAACGTTCGCATCGGCGACATGCCTGTTGCGCTGCACGACGGTTCGGCTCGAATCCCGCTTCCGCCGGGGGACGTGCGCCTCGTCGCCAACGCCACCGGGTACGTGCAAGAACAGATCGAGATACCGGCACGTGAGGAAACCGAAGGTGCAGCCGATGAGGAAGACGAAGAACGAACGGTAGAGGTAGATGTAACGCTAAAGCCCATGGGATCCGTGACGGGGCGGCTCGCCATCACGCGTGGCTGGGGCATGCCGCCGAATGTCACGGTGTTCGCTTCGGGAAGCGAACGCCGGGACCGCACCGTTGCCGAGTTCGACCGTGCGACGGGCAGGTTTCGCGTCGTCAATCGGATTGCCGAAGATGGGCACGTCTCCATGTCGGTAAGGGCCCGCACCCCGTTTGGCCCGCG
>SKZP01000136.1 GCA_007127275.1 Planctomycetota bacterium | reverse complement strand
CGAGCATCGCCGCGCACCCCAGAATGATCGCGAACTTGCGCTGCTTGAGGGAAGTGGCCACGCTCATCTCTCACTCCTCTTTCTCGGGAGGTGCGCGCTACTCTGGTTCGCGCTCCTCCAAAAGATCCCGCACCCACAGGCTCCACTCGCGATGTTGGCGGATCGCCGGCGGCCATTGGCGGAAAGATTCGTCCGACCAGCGCGCCAGGGCACGGACAATCCGGCGCACCGCCCGCGCGTCACGCTTCGCCTCCTCGTAGGACCTCCACAGTTCCTCGGGGGGCGTCTCTTGATGAACGGCACTTGGCTCCAGCAACTCGAGCATCTCCTCAAGCTCCGCCTCGAGCTCGTCGTTTTCTACTTCCAGCCGCGCCTGCTGCGCCTCGTCGACCTCCGCCTGCCGGCTTGCCTCGCTGCGCAGCCGACGTTCCTCGGTAAGCTCCGGATCTTCGCGCAGCGGTACCACGGCCGCCGCCGAGGCCCCCAATCCGAGGCCCAGCGCAAACAACACAAGAGCAAGCAAAGGAAGTCGCATCGGCCGCCTCGCCACGCCACGCAACCTGTACCGGGGCCACACAACAAGCATAGCAAGGGCGACGCCGAAGAGGGAGTGCGGAGGCAGCAGCCCGTGCATCCCGCAAACGGGGAAGTCGGGCACAAGGCCACGGGCCGCGCCCCGTGGGTCCCACGCGTTGACGGATTCGACGCACGGGCCGCGCCCCGTGGGCTTAACACTACGAATCTCAACGCGCGGGCGTTTATTGGCCCGACAGAATCTCGCTGCACCTACCACAGGGGGCAGCCGGCACTTGTTGCCGAAATGGCTTCGGATGGAACCACGCACGTAGAGCGGGTCTCCGGGTCCGCTCAGTCCGTTCTGCGGCCGGAATACGATGGCGCACATTCCTGCAACAGACGTGCCGGTCGCCGACAAGTCCTGTTTGGTTGTTGTGCGCTGAGCGGGCACGGAGCTCCGCCCTACGTCTGTGTTTTCGTGCCAACATTTTTGCTGCACCGAGAGCCGGCTGCACCCGTGCTGTGCAGGTATCGTTGGGTTTAAGAGGGAAACGTGGTATGGGATGTACCGAGCGCGCGGAGTGACGTGCCGCTTGATAACCCTTTTGAGTGTCGGTGAGGACGAAGCAACGACTGTACCACGAGATCACGACGACGAGACGACGACAAAACATATGAGCGAGCAAGAAACCGCAACCACGGCACCGGCCGACCGCGCCGACGAGGCGAACACGACGGCGGACGAAACGAACCCGTCACCGCAGGGAGACACCGCCAAGTCGCAGGGAGACGCGAATGCCACCGGTGATGCGCATGACGCCTCGGGGCACGACGCCGCCGAGCCTGCGGCGACGGATTTGCACAGCGACGTCGTTATTCGGGCGGCGACGGAAATCGAGCCGGTGACGCAGTTCAACCGGATGCCGGTCGGCGACAAGGTCCTCGACGCCATCCAGGAGATGGGCTTCACCGTGCCGACGCCGGTGCAGGCCTACGCCATTCCCATTGCCGTGCGCGGTCACGACCTCGTCGCCTGCGCCCGCACCGGCACGGGCAAGACCGCCGCGTACCTCATGCCCATCCTCGACTGGCTCTACCAGATGCCGCCGGTGCGCGAGCACACCCAGGGGGAGCCGGCCATTCCGCGGGCGCTGGTGCTTGCGCCGACGCGGGAGCTTGCCCAGCAGATTCAGGTACACCTTGACGCGCTCACCGCCAAGGATCCGCTGCCCACGGCGGTGCTCGTCGGCGGTAAGCTGATGCGGGCGCAGATCCAGGCGCTGCGCGACGGCGCCACCATTGTCATTGCCACACCCGGCCGGCTGCTGGATCACCTCGAGCGCGGCAACGTCCGCTTGAGCGAAATCGAAATGATTGTGCTCGACGAGGCGGACCGCATGTTCGACATGGGCTTTGCGCCGCAGATTCGCCGACTCATGCAGCAGTCGCCGAACCGCAACCGCCGCCAGACGCTGATGTTTTCCGCGACGATGCCGCGGGAGTTGACGCAGCTTGCCAACGAGCAACTGCTCGAGCCGGCCCGCGTCGAGGTGGACCCGCCCAACGTCGCCGCCGAGGGGTTGCACCACGACGTGCTCTTGCTGCCCATGGGGGACAAAACCGGCACCGTGGTCGAGTTGCTGCGGGAGCACGTCGAGCAAGGCGGCGGCAAGGTGCTGATCTTTACGCGCACGAAGATTGGCTGCGACCAGGTTGCCGACATGCTGGAGAAGCAGGGCTTCGACGTCGCCCGGATGCACTCCGACCGCAGCCAGGAACAACGTGAGAAGGCGCTCGACCGCTTCCGCGACGACAAGGTGCAGATGCTTGTCGCTACCGACGTCGCCTCTCGCGGCATTGACGTGCAGGACATTGAGCGGGTGATCAATTACGACTTCCCGCAGAACGTCGACGACTACATCCACCGCGTCGGCCGCACCGCCCGCGCCGGCGCCAAGGGCCGCGCCACCAGCGTGATTGGCGCGGAGGATTTGCCGCTGATGCTTGAGGTCGAACGTGCCCTTGGGTATCCGCTCCCGCGTCTCGGTGAAGAAGCCGGCGGCGGTGAGCGCCGTAGCGCTGCTGCCGCGAAGCGCCCCCGGCGGGGCACCTCGCGCCGCCGCAGGTAGCCGCATACCGTCGCCGGGACACGGATGAAACGGGGGCCGGCAGAGCACGCCCGTCGGCTTTGCGCACAGCAAGGAGAGAACGTCAAGATGTGCGGCGACGATCACGTTGCGGGAATTCCCAGTCGCGAGGCGTTGGAAGCGGCGCACTCGTTTCCCTGCCGCTTTTCGATCAAGGCGGTTGGAGTCAATCACGCGACCTTTGTCACTGCGGTACGCGAGGCGGCGGTGCATGTCGCCGGTGACGCGTCTCAGGTGAGCCTTGCGCAGCGTGAAAGCGCAAACGGAACCTACGTTTCGGTAACCGTGGAGATCCCCGCCGACACTGCGGAAACGGTACGGACCCTCTACTACCGACTTCAGGCCGTCGCGGACCTCAAGACGCTCCTGTAACTACGTTGCGTCACCTAGCGGTGGTCGAACTTGCGAAGGCGTAGCCTCGAACGAGGCGTCCGAGGGTCGCCCCAGGCGACAACGTTCGCTCGCTTGGTGACCGGGGGAAGTATTCCGGGAGCAAGCCACGGTCGCGACGTGGTACCGGCATTCCGGGACTGTCGCCGAGTTCTTACGGCAGCGTGCGCAGTACGGCGCGCACGGGGCTTGCGTCGAAGCCTTCGAGTTTGAGGGGCAGCGCCATCAACTCGTAAACCGCCTCGGGAACCTCGCGTAGCACGAGCCCTTCGAGGATGGCGATGTCGTGTACGAAAAATCGGCGATGCGCCTCTAGCTCCTTCGAATCCACCGGATCGACGCTTGGGGTGTCGACGCCCACCAAGCGCACGTCGGATTCGTGAAGGGCATCCACAAGGTCCGGCTCGAGCCCCGCGAAATCCTTGTTCCAGTCGTTCGGATCCGGAAACGTCCCCGTCGCCACCAAGAGGCGCCGCTCGGTGAT
>SKZP01000406.1 GCA_007127275.1 Planctomycetota bacterium | reverse complement strand
TCCGCGTACGGCTGTTCTCTTCTACGGCTTGGGCGCCGGCGGCGGCTCGCTTGATCTCGCGCAGCGTCGAGAAGCTGCAATTGACGAGCAAGATATCCCCTTGGGCGACGACAATATCCATATCTGGATAGAGGCTGCTTTCCCCCTGCGGACCGATGTGCTTGAGAATCGCGAGGTGAAACTCCTTCGTGATGTCGATCAACCGCTTATGAATCAACGGACTGTCCGCTTCGACGGTCAGCCGGGCGGTGACCACACGGTACTCGCCGAGGTCGTAGCTGTTGATGATCGTCGGGTCGAACGCGGCAGCGGCGAACGCCGGCGCGGCGAGCAGGGAACTCGAAAAGCAGGCGTCGATGTCGAAGCCGTTGCGCACCTTGCCGGCGAGGCGTTGGTCGTACATGCGCATCACAACGCGAATGTTCGGGTTGAGTTCGCGCGCGCTCAAGGCGCATTCGAGATTGGCAAGGTCGTCGTCGGTGGCGCAAATGATTGTCAGCGCTTCCCGAATGAACGCGCGTTGCAGCACACCGTCGTTGCGCGGATCCTCGACGATCGTTTCCGTGCCGTGCCGGCGCACATGGCTCAAATTGCGGTTCGCCTCGTTCTTTTCGATCACGAGGATCTCGATCGCTTCGTCGAACTTGCGAATCGCCTCCCAGGTACGAAAGCCGACCTGGCCGAGGCCGATCAATACGACATGCTCCTTCATGGCGCGAACCCCACGTTTGCCTTGCAAGTACTCGGCGTGCAACGAAAGCAGTCGCTCGGTGACGAAGCCGAAGAGCACCGCAAGCAGTGCCGTGCCCGAGATCAGCGAAAGAATCACGAGCGTTTTGCTAAAGAACGAAAGGCTGTCCGGATGAATCCCGAAGGCCTCGGCCTGCATCAACAACGCGAACCCGGACAGAACGGCGTCGCCAAGCGCAAGGTCGGGCTGCTCGACATACAGCACAATGATTGTCACCACCACGACGACCGCAATCCCCATCAAGATGCGCCGAAACAACTTCCGCATCGCCACCTGGCTCGCCGGCAGGCGAACGCGCGGGGTAAGCGCGCGAACGATGCTCTGGATGAGCGCGTGCATGGGTCGAGGGTCGTGAGTCGTAAGTCGTGGGTTGCGGGTGGGCTACTTGGAGGCGGTGGAGGAATCCGGAAGAGAGCGACCAACCTCGAATTCGAAGGGCGGGCCACCGTGCCCGCCCAAAGTACGCGTCGGTGGTGTTCCGCGCGCAGCTTTAGATTCGGGCGCGCGTGGGATTCGCGGGGGACGTTCGACCGTGGCTCTCCCTGGGCGGACACGGAGGTCCACCCTACGAATTCGTGATTGGTCGAAGATGTTCTTGTCCCTCCACGCCTCCTAGCCCGCTTCCCGTGGTGGGCTCAACTCGATTTCTTCGGCTACGACGGGGGCGTTCGGGTCGAGGAGGCGCACGACTTGCTCGGCGAGTTGCATGGCATCGAAACGTTTCGAAAGCGGCGAGGGGGGCGAGTCGCTCGAATCCCAGGCGGCCATCTCGTCGGCCGGCAGCAACAGGTGCACCACCTCGATGCCGAGGCGTCCCGCCTCTTCGCGCAGATCCTCAACCAGGGCACCTAAGCCGGCGCGGCAGGCCCGGTAGGCAGGGTTGGGCCCCAGCAGCGGCCGGCGCGCCGCGGCACTGTTGACCACGAGGATGCGCCCCTCGCGGCGATACCCCATCACGCGCAGCGCCTCGCGCAGGCAGAGAAAACCGCCGGTGAGCACGAGCTGGAGCTGGTAGTACCAGTCGTCGAGCGATTGGTCGGTCACCGGCCCGAGGCGCCCAGCGCCGGCGTTGTAAATCACCGCGTCGAGTTTGCCGAAGCGTTCGTGCACCCCGTTGAAAACGTCCTGCACCGCCTCTTCGTCGGTGACGTCGAGCGGCGCGAAGAGCGACTGCAGCTTGTCGCGCATCAGCCGCTTCGCCGCCTCCTTGAGGCGCGCCTCGTCGGCACCGCTCAACACCGACGTCGCTCCCGATTTGCAAACCGCCCGCGCCAAATCGAGACCGAAGCCGTGGTCGGCACCGGGAATCAGGACCACGCGGTCTTTGAGAAAGCGCTCGTGCATGGGCCGAGAAACGGAAGGGGAGAGAAACCTGCACTCGGTACGAGAAGCGTGTACGTAATATGTACCAACGGAGAGTGGCACGAGGGAAGAGAGTGGCAACTTGTTGGTGGCTTGTGGGCGGAGACGATCCGGAAGCCGCGGACGACTTCGCGGTGCCTGAAGCCGCGCAACGGCCACTGCCCGCGCGCTCACTCGCCGAGCAGACGAAGGGCGTGCTCGATGCGGATGCAGATGCCGAGCGTTTCGGTACCACTGACGACGCGGGTGACGACGCCGATGACGACCCCCTCGTCGGTGTCGCGGTTGATGGTGAAGACGGGGCCGCCGGAGTTGCCTTGAATCGTCGGCGCGGAGATGGAAATTGTGTTGTCGATGCTGCGGATATCCCCCGTGGACGGCTGCGTATGCGCCCGCGTCGAGTCGAGCAATTCGGTGCCGCGCGGAAAGCCGACGGCCATCACGCGGTCGAGCTGCTTCGGCCGCCAGCCTTCGGACTGCTGCTGCCCGCGCCACACCGGCACGGGGACGTACGGCGTTGCCCCCTCGGCAAGCTTGAGAATGGCGAGGTCGAAGTTGTCGTTCGTGCGGTGCACCTGCTGGCGGCCGTACTCGGCGAAGCGGCGCATCTCCCAGCGGTCGTCGGCGATCCGGTCGAGGGCGAGCTTGCCATTGCGGGTGCTAAAGGCCGTGTCGTCTCGCAGCGTGCGGCCAGGACCGTGATTCAGCACGTGCGAGCCGGCCGGCCAGGCGAACAGTTCGTGGTTGCCGACCTCGAGATCCTCGGCGCGAATCCGGGCGCGCAACTTGCCGAACTTCCAGGGTTGCACGACGTGCTTGTTCGTCACCAGGTGGCCGCGATCGGTAATCAGGAATCCGGTGCCGGAGGTGGTGCGCGTGTCGACGACGTTGCCCTCTTCGTCGCGCAACTCGAGCTGGCAGACGACGAGGTAGACGCTCTGGCGGTAGCGGTCGTGAATCTCTTGAAAGGCGCGGTACTCGGCGCGGTAGCGCCGGCGGAACTCGCGCAAAGCCTCCTCGCTCGACTGAAGGTGCGCCTCGATTTCACGGCGCACGTCGTCGGGGGCGCGCTCGAGCTGTACCATGCGCTCTTCCCAGTCGCGCCAGCGCAGGTCGTCGTCGCGCTGCGCTTCGTCGTGCCGCTCGCGCAACTGCTTCAGTTCGCTCTGTAGCTCGCCCTTGTCTCCTTCCAACCGTTGGACGTCGTCGCGATGCTGCTGCAACTCGCTGGCCATCATGATCAGCAGCGTCAGCAGAATGCCGAAGATGATCAGCAAGAATACGGTCATTCCGAGAAGCCAGACTCTGACGCTGGCGCTCGACTCGGAGGCGACCTGGCGCACGACCTCGCGCACGAAGGTCAGCGAGCCGCCGCCTTCGCGCTTGGTGAGGTCGCTTGCGTTGCGCAGGATCAGATGCATCGTTT
>SKZP01000071.1 GCA_007127275.1 Planctomycetota bacterium | reverse complement strand
TGGGCGCAATTCTGCGCGAACTGCTCACCTTCGCCTTGCCCTACTCGGGAACGACGTTCACCGAGGTGCTCAATCAGGCGCGGTACGGGCAGCTGCTCGCACCGAGCGAGCGCGTTCGCGAGGCGCACAAGCCCTGGATTGCCTCGCGCATCCGCATTCCGCGCGAAGTCGAGGCCATCGCCGTCAAAGCGAGTGCCCCCCGAGCGGAGGAGCGCTACGCCAGTGCCGCGGCGCTGCGCGACGACGTCGTCGCCTATCAGGCCAACGAGCCGGTGAGCGTCTACACCGACCGGCTGGACGAACGGATCTTCAAGTGGGCGCGGCGCAAGCCGACGGCGGCGGTGGCGACGATTCTCGCCATCCTGTTCGGCTCGCTGCTGATTGCCGGGGGCTCGACGGCGACGACGCTCGTGCGCGACCAGGCCCGCGCCTCGGAGTTGAAGATTGCCGAGCAACAAGCCCGGGCCGCCGAGGAGCGCGCGGAGCGCGAAGAGGCGCAGCGGCGCGAAGCGGAGCACGCCGAGCAACTTGCCCGGTCCCGGCAACGAGAGGCGGAGCAAGCCGAGCGACTCGCCACGGAGCGCGCCGCCCGGGAAGAGGCACAGCGTCGCGCCGAGCAGGAAGACGTGCGGCGGGCGCTTGTCGAGGGCCGGCTCGAGGAGGTGCAGGAGTTGCTCGGCCTGGAGATCGAGGCGCGGCGCAGCCAGGCCGTTTTGGAATTCCTTTCGTTGCTCGACGAGGCCGCCGAGCGCGGGGAGACGCTTGCCGAGGTGGTACAGGGGCTCGACGACCAGCGGGCCGAGCATTTGTTGAGCGAGTTTCGCTCGTTCATTGCGGTCAACCGCGCCACCGGCAACGACTACGTCACGGCGGAGGATCTCGCCATCCTCGGGATGCTGTACGCGATTCGCCTCGAAGAATTCGACGAAGCGCTCGAGTTTCTCTCGGAAGCGATCGCGCTCGACCCGCGGGACACCAACGCCGTCCACAACCGAGGGGTGCTCTACCACAAACTCGGCCGCTACGAAGAAGCCATTGCCGACTTCAGCCGCGCCCTGGAGCTTGACCCCTACCGGGCCGACTCGCGCAGCCACCGTGCCATGGCCTACGCCGCTCTGCGCCGCTTCGACGAGGCACTCGCCGACGCGAATCAGGCCCGCGAACAGGCCCCGCGGCTCGTTTTCGTGTACGCACACCGGGCGCGCGTCCTGCAGATGATGGGCCGCTACGCCGAGGCGCTCGACGACCTTGAGGAGGCACTAAGCCTGTTGCCCAGTTCGCGGCCGCTGCGCCGCCACCGCGGTCTGTTGCACCTCGAACTCGAACGCTGGCGCGAGGCCGTCTCCGACTATGCCTGGCTGATTGAGCGCGAGACCCACCCCGCCTCGATTGCTTACGCGTTGAGCCAACGAGGTTGGGCGCTTGCCAATGCGGGCTACCCCGACGAGGCGGTCGCCGACTTCGAACGCGCCGCGCTGCTCGACCCGGCGACGGTGCTGCCGTATCACTACTGGGCGCGGATGCGCATCAACCGCGGCGAGCCGGCGGTCGCGCTCGAGCCACTCGAGGAGGCGCGCCGGCGCGCTTCCGAGGAGAGCTACACCTTCTTTCTGCTCGGCCGCGCGTACATGAACCTCGACGAAGAGCGGTATGCGGATGCGGAGCGCATGTTCGCCCGAGCGATCGAGCTCGACCCGCAGCACGCACCCTCGTGGGCCAACCGCGGACAAATCCGGGCGACGCTCGAGCAACACGAAGAGGCGCTCGGCGACCTCGAGGAGTCGTTGCGCCTCGGGCTTTCACCCAGCGACGCCTGGCTCATCGAGGTGACACGCGGGTATTGCCTTACCGAGGTGGGCAAGCTCGACGAGGCGCACGAGTTGCTCACGCGGTGCCTCGAAGAGGCGGCGCCGCCACTGCGCTGGTGGCCCCAGCTCGGCCTCGCCGAGAACTACGCCGCCCGCGAAAAGTGGAACGAGGCCATTGCCTACGCACAACGAGCCCGCCGCGGCGCCGCCGAGCAAGGTCGCCACGGAGCGCTCGAACGCATCGCCGAACGGCTGGCCGAGTACGAAAAAGGACACAGCGCCGGCACCGAGTGAGCTGCGGGCACGTGAAGTGTTCGTTGCTTGCGGTTGCCGAAACATGCAGAGTGGCGCGGCTCGTCGCGCAGTAGCGAGTAGCGTGTCCTCGCGTGTCGGCACGCAGGGGCCGCACGCACAGGCGCACCGCAACCGCAGGGAGCACGCGGGCTTCGCGCGCCACTGTCGCGTCGCGGCGAACAAACGAAGAGTCTGCGGGCGCGGCAACATGTTGCTTCGGAGCTGCCAGGAAACTACTTCCGCACGTTGAGCGCACGAGCGAAGGTTGTGTGAGGCGGAGGAAGTCGACTAGCGGAGACGTGGCCGTAGCCACGTCGAGCAGCGGAAACGACGACAACGACGTACCGTCGAGCGCAGTCGCTTAAATTCGGACGAAGTTTCCTGACAGCTCCTTGGCTCGTAGGAACGGCAGCAGTAGGTGAGTATGGCACGGGTGCTCGGTGATGCGTGTTTGCCTTGTTTCTTCTCCGACATCGTCGGTGCGCTCGAGGTGTTGGAGGCCACGCCCGAACAACGCGACGAGGTCTACCGGCGAATGATGGCCCACCTACAGCAAGACTTTGCAAAGGGATGGCTGCCGAGCCGGTACATCACCGCGCAGCACCGCTTGCTCAAAGAGGTACTCGGCGTCGAGCTGCCCTTTGCCGAGCTTCGAAGGCGCTGCAACGAAGTCGGCCTCGAGCTGTCCCGGCGGGTACGCGAGGAGGTTGCCGCGATCTCCGACGAGCGCGAACGGTTTCGCCTGCTGGTGCGCTGGGCCATTGCCGGCAACGAGGTCGACTTTCGCACCGTCGGCACCGGCTACGACGTCTCCATGGACGAGCTCCACGCGAAGCTCAGCGAGCGCATCGAGGCGGGACTCACTCTCGACCAGAGCGACGCCGCCTTCGAGATTCTCGCGGCCGGGCCGCGGTTGTTGTATGTGCCGGACAACGTCGGCGAGATTGCGCTGGACCGGCTGCTGATTGAGTTTCTGCGCGAGCGGCTCGGCTGCGAGGTCACGCTGTGCTACCGCGGCGGCCCCATTACAAGCGACGCCGTGCGCGAGGACTTCGAGTTCGTCGGCCTCGACACCCGCGTCGACCGCTTCATTCTGGCCGGCCCCGACACGCTCGGCATCAGCCTCGAAGAGGCCACGCCCGAGCTACGGGACGCACTAACGACAAGCCCGGTGATTCTTACCAAAGGCCAGGCGAATTTCTACGTCTGCTGCGAGCTTGTTCCGAGCCTCGAGCCGGAGCAGCGTGTGATCAGTTTGCTCACCACGAAGTGCCGGCCCATTGCGCAGCGCTTCGGACATGCCACCCCGGTGATCAACGTTTGCCGCGTCTTTGCGGGCCGCGCCCAGCCCTAGCCCACAGGCAAGAACAGCAACAAGGTAGGAGTGGTTTGGTGTTGGCGGCCGCAGCCCGTGGGCTTGGAAAATCACGAGTCCCAAACG
>SKZP01000033.1 GCA_007127275.1 Planctomycetota bacterium | reverse complement strand
GTTGACCCTGTACGTGGAACTCGAGGACGCGACGGCGGCCTACGAAATGTTTCCGCTCCCGATCGAGGAGATCAACGGCGAGATCGTCGTGCGGGTGCATGCCTCGGCGGCTCACATCGAAGTGCGCGGGGTGCGCGGAAAATATGAGACGGCGCGGATCTCCGCCAACGGCACGGTTCAGATCGACGAGACGGAACTGCCGGCAATGGAGCTGACCATTCATGCCGAAGGTATCGAGGTCGGCCACGACATGTTGCTGCAGCAGACCTACGAGGAGTTCGAGGCCTCTTGGTTGCAAGGCGAAGCCGCCGAGAACGACATGCAGCGAACGGAGAGCGGCGAGGCCGCCGGGGCGCAGGCGGAGCAGTCGCCGGTCGCAGCACTCGTTGAGCCCGGAGAACCGCAGTACGAGCCGCCGGGCTCCGACGAGACCGAGCGAGAGTTGCGGGACGAGCAAGAGGAGGAGCCGTTCCGTTTGTTTGAGCTGTTCAGCGCCCCGCCGGATCCGGATGCGCCGCCGGGGGCGCCGCGGCCGGGCACCACCGGCACGTTCGACCTGACGCTGCACCTCGGGCCGAGCGACGAGCCGGAGCAGTTCGTGCACCCGGTGATCGAGGGGAACCTGCGCGGCATGTCGGTAATCTTTGCGCCGCTTCCCTACCGGCTCGAAGGTGTGCGCGGGCGCGTCGTCATCGACGGCGCCGAGGTGACGCTGCACGACATCCGCGGCCGCAACGGCCCCTCCCGCGTGCGGATCCCCGACGGCAAGGTCACCGCCGGCGGCTGGGATATGCGCGTGATCGGCCGCAACATGCTGTTCAACGCGGAGCTGCACGGCGCACTGCCCGAAGGGGTGCGGCCGCTATACGACGTGTTGGAGCCGACGGGCCGCTTCGACTTCGCCGCCATTGTGCAAAGCCGCTCGAACTACGCCGGCGACTACCTAATGCAGTACGACGCCGAGTTGCTCTTTCACGACAGCGACGTCACCGCGGGGCTGCGCTTCGAGAATCTGCGCGGCAGCGCCGAGATCAAGGGCCGCATGAGCGAAAAGATGCACCAGGCAGCGGGGACCGTGCAGGTCCACGAGGGCCAGTGGCGCGGCATGAAGGCTCACGGTGTTCGCTTCGACATGCAGTACGACGACGAGGTCCTCGCCGTCTCCAACGTGCAAGGCCGCTCCTACGGCGGCGGCCTGCGCGGAGCCATCCGTATCGACACCCGGCCGCAAGGGGAGTACACGGGGTTTTTCCAAGTCCGAGCCATCGACGTGGAGCGCCTGCTTAGCGGCGCCTTCGAGGAGTCGGCACGCCTGAAGGGAATGCTGGAGGGCCAACTTAGCTTGCGGGGCTCGCTCGCCGGTGAAGATGTGGAAGCCGAACCGGGCACGTTTCGCGGCAGCGGCTCCTTTTCCATCCTCGAAGGGGAGATTTTCGACGTGCCGCTGGTGCTCAAGCTGTTCGACTTCGCGAACTGGGACCGTCCCACGCCGATTGACGAGGTGCAAGGCGCCTTTACCATGGGAGAGGGCGGTTTCGACTTCTCCCGCTTCGACATGATCTCCGACGCGGTCGCACTGTACGGACGCGGCATGATTGGCTACGACTTCGACATGGACATGCGTTTCGTGATGGACTTCGCGCCGCGCTTGAACCTCTCCACACCGGTGCGCTCGTTGATCCGCTTCATTGAAGAAACGCTCATTCCGATCTACGTCACCGGCCCCATCTACGAGCCGATCATCCAAGCGGTCTTTCGCGACGAAGCCGAGTAACGAGAGTCGCGGGCAAGCCGTCCGTTTCGCTTCCGTCGGTGCAGCTCCAATTTGAGGGCGTCGCCGCCGAGCCCACGGGCGTCGCCCGTAGGTCAAGTCCCGCAGTGGGTGCGACCCGCGCGAGACACGAAGCGGGTGCGAGCCACAGGCGAAGCCTGTGGGCGTGGAAAACCTACTCATTCACAACGCGGACGCGCACGAAGGCCCACCCTACGGGAGTTGTCGTTCCAAACATTCTTCGGCTGCACCCGGGGTCGAAGCAACGACTTGTCCTCGCGCGACGGAAAGTTTATACCGCGCGTGCTGTCGCCGTTTCGGTGGGAGGCGGTCGGACGCCGCCTCCCTGGGAAGCCGGTGAGAATCCGGCACGGACGCGCCGCTGTAACCGGTGACGAGCCGTCCACAAACCCACTGGTCGCACCTATTCGACCGGGAAGGGGGACGGCAAGGACGACCCGGAAGTCAGAAGACCGGCCGAAACGGAAGAATCCCGTTGGTTCCCTGGCCCGCGGCTTGAGCCGGGACGACGACGAGCGTGACCCGCCACGACGAAGACGGTCTCTGATTGTCCGTCCGTTTCGTGCCCGCGGTAGGTGCACAACCTTCAGTCCGTGGCACCGATCACACCACGCGCGGCGCTCACCGACCCTCAAGCGACACGACGCGGCAATTATGTGCAGGAGCCGACGGGAGGAACGCGTTCCTTCCGACCGGAGGTCGCCACATGGTTATGAACCGCAACGTACTGTCTCTGAACGGGGCAGCCGCGCACATTCGTTTCCCCCGCACGCAAGTGCGGCGTCTCGCCGCTCTACTCCTTTTGCTCGCCTCACCAGCCCTGCTCTTCGCAGCCTGCGACAACGCGAACGGCAGCTCCGGCGAAAACGGCGACGACTCACCCGAGCCCGGCGAGCCCCATCACCTGGTCCGCCTGGTTGCCGAGCCCGAGGTGCTCTGGTTGCCCGAACCCGGCGAAGTACGGGAAATCAACGTGTATGGCCGCTTGAGCGGTGGGCTGCGCACCGCGGCGGAGTCGCCGAGCTTTGAAAGCCTCGATCCGCATGTGGCCGAGGTCGATGCGCAAGGCCTCGTCGTTGCACTCGACCACGGCGAGACTCGCGTGCGCATTGAAGCCGGCGGCCTTGCTGTCGAGGTCCCCGTGCGCGTCTGGCCGGACTTGCTCGTCACGCAAGGCTGGGCGGCCCCCTCCGAGCCGGTGGCGCTCTGGCAGCACAGCAGCACGAGCCTCGCCGGCAGCGACACGCTGATGCAACTCGGCGCCGACGACGGGTTTTTCGGGGGCGCGCCGTTTCTCGCGACCTACGGAGACTACGCCTACGCCCTCGGCAACTTCCCCGCGCCGGAGCACGACACCGTCTACAAGCTCGACCGCGAAACCGGCGCCATCCTCGGCGCGCTGCCGCTGACGAGTGCCCCGCACGGCATCGCGAGCCAGGATGCCTCGGCCTCCTCCATTGGCTTCTACGCGGACGACCGCGCCTACGTCGCGCACCGCAACTCGGACGCGAACGGCGACTTCTACGTCAGCGTGATCGACCCGAACAGCATGACGTTGCTTGAGAAGATTGTCGTGCCGCACGTCACCGCGGCGGATCCGTACTTCGACCAAGTGGTCGTGCACGAGAATTTCGTGTTGTTGGTCGACATTGCGCTCGACACGAGCACCTATGAATTCGGCACACCGCACATCTACGCGCTCGATGCGACCGATCACACCTTCTACGACCTGGATCCGAGCGACCCGAACAG
>SKZP01000541.1 GCA_007127275.1 Planctomycetota bacterium | reverse complement strand
TGCCCGAGGTCGAGATCCACTCGCGGGTGATGGAAAAGCTCAAGATGGTCAACCTCGAGAACCACGGCCAGAAGTTTCCCTCGGAGATCTCCGGCGGGATGAAGAAGCGCGCCGGCCTTGCGCGGGCCATTGTGCGGGAGCCGGAGATTGTTCTCTACGACGAGCCGACAAGCGGCCTCGACCCGGTGATGAGCCGCGAGGTAGACCGGCTGATCATTAAGCTTGCCCGAGAGTTGCAGGTGACGAGCGTGCTGGTGACGCACGACATGGAGTCGGCGTACTTGTGCGCCGACCGCATTGGCATGCTGTATCAAGGGCGGATGCTGCAGGTCGGCACGCCGGAAGAGATTCGCGACAGTCGCGACCCGGTGGTGCAAGCGTTCATTACCGGCGGCATCATTCCGACGGATCCGGATTCGAAGGTGGCGCTGCCGAGTAAAGAAGTGCAGGCACGGCGCACGCAACAGCTTACGCGCCTGCGACACACGCGCGCCTCGAAGCGCGAGGAGGCCGTGCCGGAGAATCTCGTGCGCGCCGCGGCCACCGAGTCGCAAGGCTCGGATTCCGACGACCACCCGGTTCCGCCGGACGCTGTGCCGGCGGCGTCGAGTACCGCTAGCAGTGAGCCTACGCAGTTGATGGAAGCTGTGGATCTCGAGCCGTGGCCGGGCGAGGCGAACGGTGACGTGGAGGTGCTCGGCGGCGAGTCAACGAAGGTAATGGCGGCAGAAGAGCTCGCACAGTGGCCCGAGGATCTTGCCGCGCCGAAGCCCGAGGCGGAGCCGGTACCCGCGGCGGAGTCGGTACCCGCGGCGGAGTCGGAGCCCGCGGCGGAGCCGGTGCCCGCGGGGGATGGGCCTCACGAGCCGCACACCGCGGAGTCCTCGCACGAAGAGGCGCAGCCCGCGGCGGCCGCGCAAGACCGTGCGCGGGCCGGAACCTCCTCGGACAGCGAGTCGCGGAACGTCCCGGACGACGAGGTGCCGAATCCACTCCAAACGGCAACGTCCACAAGCGCCCCCCGCGCCGCGGAAACGGCCTCGGCCTCGACCGGCGAAAGCGAAGAGGGCGAATATGCACCGGAGAACGGAACGCGTCTCCACGCGCCGGACGAACCAACGGCCCCCGTTTCGGCCCACCGGAACGAAGCGCCACGTGCGAACGGAAGAGACGGTGAGGACAACCGAGGCGAGCAGGGAGACGAGTCCAACTCGAACGCCACGAGTGTCACCCACGGCCGCGCCACCTCCAGCAGCGAAAGCAGCGGCAACGACAAAGACCTCGACATACCGCGCAGCCCCGCCCAAGAGTGACTGTCCAGCGACGCGCGACTCGCAGCGACCGGAAACGAGTGGCTTCTGTGCGCACGGTCACCGTGCATCCACGGGCCGGGCTTGGAAGAGACGCTTTACGAACAGCGTCGCAAAGGCGCCGCTCGGCAATGCGACCGTTAACCGGCCGGCGTGTTTGCCGGGGTTGTGCTCGTCCTCGCCGAGCCCGTCCCAGGTCGCCTCGTCCGGCACCAACAAGAGCCGTCGCGGGATCTCTTTGAAGAACAGCGGCGAGTCGGCTCCGAAACTCAATTGCTCGAGCGACAATTCCAGGCTCGCAAGGGTTGCATCGACGCAGCGGCGCAGATCCGCATCAGCAAGTTGCGTGTTGTGCTTCACTAGCGGCACGTCCATGGTGCGCAGTCTCTCCGGCGGCCCCTCCGGGCCGAAGCGGGGAAACAGCAACGTACCCATTGCGTACTCCGCCTCCAGCGCCGCGAGGTTCCACACCTCGAGCAAGCGCTTGACGGTCTCGTTCCAGATGAAGCTCTGAAAGGCGAAGATCAGCAGCGCGCGCAAATGGCGGTTCGCTTTCAAGAATGCCGCCTCGTAGTCGTGCGGGTCTCGGGCGAGTTGGCGCAAGATGGGGCGCTCGTCGCCGTAGCCGACGCGTTTCGCCAGGAATTCCCACTCGCCCCAACGCTGCGCAATCAAGCGCTTGCGCTTCTTGATGCGGTTGTGGTCGTAGCGAGAACTCGCCGTGAGCAGCAAGCGTACGGCGCCTTCGTAGTCACCGCGAATCAGGCGCTCGGCGACGAACCCCTGGCCGTGGCGCGCCGAGCCGAAGCGCTGGGAGTCGAAGTAGTTCGGCATGCCGTGACGCACCTCCGCGAGTTCGTCGGCGACGCGTTGTATGTCGTGGTCGTCGAGGTCGCGAACGACAATCTGAAACCGGTTGCCGCGCAGGTTCTCGCTGCTGACGTGCTCGGCGCTGTGCCCGAGAAACGTGACCTGCCAGCGCGGGTCGTTGCTCTCCTCCGGCAACACGCGCGGTGTGGAAAGCAGTTGCGTGGAGACGGCATACTTGTCCTTCAAGCCGCAAACGCGCAGCTTGTGCATGGGCACCGAATACCGCTTCGCAAGGATCTGCAACACCTCGAGCGTCGCAAGACCCCGTTTCGTCAGCCGGTACACGCGCAAGGGACCGTGAGCGACCGGCTCGAAGTCACTGATCTCCTCGACGACGAAGTCTTCTGGTCGCTGCTTGAGTTTCATCGGCGCCAAACCCCGTTGCAATTCGGACTCGCAATTCTACCAAGCCCATGGGCCGCGGCCCGTATGCTTATAACGAATCCCATTCGACAAGGGGTTTAGAAAGGGGCTGGGGGGAAAACAGCTCGGGAAGGACCAACGTGCCGAGTCGGATTCGCGGCAGCGCCCAAGCAAAGCGCCGGTGCGAAAATC
Source organism: Planctomycetota bacterium (assembly GCA_007127275.1). Taxonomy (GTDB): domain Bacteria; phylum Planctomycetota; class UBA8742; order SKZP01; family SKZP01; genus SKZP01. Next base: position 818 of record SKZP01000541.1, on the reverse strand, counting down.
CTCCCCGTGCGCAACCCAACGTAACGGGCATTTCCGCAGGAGGCTGGCACGGCGGCGCAAGGCTGCTAGGATACGCGGCGTACACGCACCGTGGGTCGAGCGCTAGAATACGCAGCAGCGCCTCGGCAAAGTCCAGGGAGGGTCGAGAGATGCCCGAGCTGCCTGAAGTCGCGTTGTTCCAGCAGCGCCTCCAACGTTCGGTGGTCCAACGGGTCATTGGCCACCTCGAGCTCCGACACGACTACGACGCGCACGGCTCCTTCGGTGCCCTGAAGCGACGCCTTGTCGGCAACCGCATTCGCGACGTGCGCCGCCACGGTGACATTCTCTTCCTTGAGCTCGAGCGGCCGCCGCACCTCGTCGTGCACTTCGGTCCGTTCGGTCATGCCGAAATCGGCAGCGACCCCGCCGAGCTTTCCCCGACGTGGAATCTACGCCTCGAACTCGACGGCGGGTTGATTCTGAGCGTCGGATGGTCGCGGCCGCTGGGCTTCTTCGACGTTGTCGAGGATGTCGACGCCTACATCGCCCGCGCCGGTCTCGGCCCCGACGGGCTTGACGAAGCGCTGGACGCCGAAACCTTCCGCAAGCGCCTCGACGAGCGCACAGGCCCCGTGAAAACGAACCTCTGCGACGCGCGCTTCGTCGCCGGCATTGGACCCATCTACTCCGACGAAATTCTCTACCAGGCCCGCCTGCACCCGGAGACGCCGGTCGAGGAGTTGACCGACCTCGACATCAAAGCCATGTACGAGGCGCTTCGCGAGACGCTCGAGCTTGCAATCAAGCACGAAGCCGACCCGAAGAAGTTCCCGGAG
>SKZP01000148.1 GCA_007127275.1 Planctomycetota bacterium | reverse complement strand
TCGAGCGCCACCTCCAGATCCTCGCCGACCCCGGCAATCGCGATGTTGTAGTAGTAGTAGTAATACCCAGCCGCGAACGTGTTGTCGGTGATCGAGATCACGCCCGGGATCTCGTAGGGGTACACCGCACCACTGTTGTTACGGTACAAACTGGAAACAGTCGAGGCGGAGGAGTCCCAGCCGAAGCGATAGTCGCCGGGCTGCAACGTGATGTTGAAGTCGACGCGCTGCGAACTGGAGCTTGTCAACGTTTCCGTCGTCGTGGCCACGGTCTGTAGCGTGGCGGCATCTTGAATCACGATCACCAAGTCCCCGGCGCTTCCGGGATAGACCAACGCATCCTCGATCGTCACCGGTTGATGCACCGTGACAAGGAGCCATTGCGCATTGGAGGTGAACGGGCCGCCGCCGCCGATGGTATTGTCGGTAGGTCCGACGAACTGTTGCGCCTCGGCGTTTGCTGCGGCGGTCGCCGCGAGGGCGATGGTCGCAAAAATGCATAGCGATAGAGTGCGCGTCATGGCGTCCTCGTACAGCGTGGGAAATAGGATGGATGGAAGACCGAAACGTGTGCCCTGGTGCCTGCCCTGGAAGCTCGCAACTTGTATCAAATGAGCCTTTGCACGGAAACCCGGAAGGACGGGTCCGGGTGCAGCCATAAAGGGGTCGGGGAGAAGTCTGCGGGCAACGACGTATGGCCGCGAAGCATCGCCGAGCGCGCCACGCGTTTACGGATTCGGGACGTGTACAAGCTTCTGCGTCGCGCCCTCAGGGTGAAGCACGACGGCGACCTCGCACGAACGCTCGCTCCCGCTCGGCCGTGCCTCGCGGGCAAACTCGTGTCGTACCCGCCGATCTGGGTACGTACCAATTCACCGAGGGCTTGCCGGTATTCGGGCGTCAGCCTGCGCTCGCCTCGGAACAGAATCCTCATGCGCGGCTGCGCGGCATGTCTGCTTGCTTCGCGCACGTGATCGAAAAGTAAATCTCTCAGTCGAAGAGCGACTTGGTTCGCCCTGGGACACGGAAGCTTGCGGTGCTTAACGGGTCGCGCACACCGGCCTCCAGACCCGCTTTGCGCTTGGCGAGGCGAAACAAGTCGTGGATCTGGTCGGCCAACGGCCCGCTGCCGCGCATGCGCCGGCCGAAACGGCTGTCGTTGAGCTCGCCGTCGCGCATCTGGCGCACGCGGCCGAGCACCTTTTCTTTCGCCTCCGGGAGGTGTCGCTCCAGCCAGTCGGCGAAAAGATCCTTCACTGCATGGGGCAAGCGCAACATGACGCTGCCGGCGGACGTCGCGCCTGCGTCCGCGGCCTGCTCGAGTATGCTCGGGATCTCGTGCTCGGTGAGCCCGGGAATGATCGGCGCCACGAGCACACCCACCGGGACTCCCGCCTCGGCAAGCTGCCGGATGGCGTCAAGGCGACGGCGAACGCTCGAGGCTCGCGGCTCAAGGATGCGCTTCAGGCGCGGGTCCAACGTCGTGACGGAGATCATCACACGGGCGGCGCCATATTGCTGCGCCAGCGCCCCGAGCAGGTCGAGATCCCGCGTGACGAGCGCATTCTTCGTGACAATGCCGACGGGGTGGCGAAATTCGGTGAGCACCTCGAGAACGCCCCGGGTGATGCGGAATTCGCGCTCAATCGGCTGATACGGGTCCGTTACGCCTGAGAGCGCAATGGGCTCGGGGGCGTAGCTGGGACGCTTCAACTCCCGCCGCAATAGCTCGGGCGCATCACGCTTTACGAAGAGGACCGTCTCGAAGTCGAGCCCCGCGGAAAGGCCGAAGTACTCGTGGCTCGGCCGCGCATAACAGTAGATACAGCCGTGCTCGCAGCCGCGGTAGGGATTGATGCTGACACTGAAGTTTACGTCCGGGCTGTCATTGCGGACCAAGATGCTGCGCGAGGCATCCACGAAGTAGCGTGTCGGTGCCACAAACGGATCCGCCTCTGGCGGCTGGCCGTTCTCCTCATCCGCGGCAACGTCGGCCTCGTGAGCCTGCCGCGCCGCCTCGAGGGCTTCAGCGTCGGGGACAATCTCGAGATGCGTAAACCGGTTGGCGGGGTTCTGCGACGTGCCTCGCCCTCGCATTTGCGGAGTGTGCGCACCGTGCTGTGGCTCGTTGCCGTTCATCCTGATCGCACTTGTTCGCTCGCCGAATGGCTTGCGCCTCCCAACCACTTTGGCGTTGGGGATTCGGTACGTAACCTAACGCAACTTTCCCTTTCCACGCGACAGCGTCGGTGGGCTTGTAGACGGCATTCGCCTTAGGAGCTGTCAGAAACTACCTTCCGAAGGTGAGCACCTGCGCTCGGCTCTGCTTCGTTGTCGTCGGTTGCGCGGCTCGACGTGACTCGTCACGCCTGCGCGGCTCACCTTCCTCCGCCCTGCATAGCCTTTGCTCGTGACGCTCAACGTTCGGAATCAACTTCCTGTCAACTCCTTACGTGTCGGCGCCGCCCGCCTCATTGGCTTCTTGCTCGGAGGGAATCTCCGTGTCAAGCGGTGCCTTCTCGAGCGTTGCAATACGGTCGCGCAGCTTGGCGGCCTCCTCGTAATTCTCAATGAGGACCTGTGCGTCGAGGAGTTGCTTCAGTTGGTCGAGTTCCTCCCGGCGGCGGCGCAACATCTCGAGATTGTGTGGGCGACTGCCGACGTGCTCGTCGGTGCCGTGTAGCTTGGAAAGCAACTGGCCCGCTTCCTTCTCGAAGGTCGTGTAGCACTGATGGCAGCCGAAGCGCGCCGTGTTGCGGACGTCTTCAAAGCTCGTCTGGCAGCCCGGGCAGCGCACCACCGCGGCCGGGTCCGCCTCCTCCTTGCCGCTGCCGGAGGGCTCGAACAAGAAGAGATTCTCGAAGCTTTCGTCGACCGACTCCGCGGAGACCTGCTCGGATTTTGCCAGAATCTCGGTGACGTCGCTCTGTAGGAGGTGCTTGAGTTCGACCGGTCCGTGGGACGGCAGCAGTCCCTGGTTGATCGCACAGTTCAGACAAATCTCGAGCGAGTGCGAATCGCCGGTGACCTTGTCGATCTGGCGAATGAAAATTCGCGGTTGTTCAACGTTGCACACGTTGCAGAGTGACATCGCTTCGACCTTATCTGTCGCTGCCCCGTTGATCCAGTCCGTTCGTTCCCAATATAGCGGCTCGCTCGGCGAACATCCCATGCCATTGGACTTCTCCGAGCAAGGCCACGCAAGCCCGTTAACGCCTCACGCCGCAAAATGCTGCCCGGCCACGGCCGAGCCGCCAGCGCGCCCAAGTCAGGGAACGGCGAACGGACGGTTGCTCGACCTGCAACCCGACGGAAAAGCGAGCGCAGCGCGCCAGACACAAGCCCTGCGCTGCCCTCGAAACGCATATCCCTGCACCGCGCGTCCGAGCACCCAAAGCTCGCCGACGCTTCCTGTTCGTCCTCGAATTCGTTCAGACCCCATTTGACTTGCTAGCCGTTTGGAGCCCGGAAAAGCCCATGGGCCGCGGCCCGTGGGTCGAAGCGTGATTCGCGTGCGACCCACCGGCGAAGCCCGTGGGCTTGATATTTCGGG
>SKZP01000121.1 GCA_007127275.1 Planctomycetota bacterium | reverse complement strand
TCGACCCGGATGTCGACCGCCGCCGGCGCGCCCAGAAGCGCGGCCACGGAGGCGTCCTCGTCCGGCCTTGCCTCGTCGTCGGCACCGTCGCATGCGTCCGCCCCCGGTCATCCACAGCAGGTGCAGCTTGCCCAGCCGGGGCAGACCGAGGGCCTCGGGGTCACTTCCTTGGCGCAAACGGTACAGCGCGTGCTCGCCGAGGCGGGCGAGCGTGGCGAGAGCGGCGGCACAGCAAGTGAGGCGGCGGTGATTCCCTTGTCGTTGCGCGAGGAGCAGCGCGAGGCCATTGCCGACTTTCTGCCGGCGGCGAGCGAAAAGTACCGCTACGAGCACGAGATCGGCCGCGGCGGCATGGGCCGCGTCTGGGCCATGACCGACGCGGACATGGGTCGCGTCATTGCCGTCAAATTGCTCGAGGACGGGCTCGACGAGGCCATGCCCGAAGACGTCGGCCGCTTCCTGCAAGAGGCGCAGATCACCGGACAACTCGAGCACCCGAACATTGTCCCGGTCTACGAGCTCGGCTGCACCGACGCGGGGGAGCTCTACTTCACCATGAAGCGCGTGCGCGGCATCAGCCTCGGCGAGATCCTGTTTCGGCTGCGCCACGGCGACGAGGCGATGGTGGCCGAGAACGACCTCGCGACGCTGCTGCGCATTCTGCTCAAGGTCTGCGACGCCGTGGCGTATGCGCACGACCGCGGGGTCGTGCACCGCGACCTCAAGCCCGACAACATCATGGTCGGCCGCTTCGGCGAAGTGCTTGTGATGGACTGGGGGGTCGCGAAGGTGCTGCCGCCGGAGGGAGCGACGCCGGACGGGACGTCACCGGGCGAGTCGCGCGAGGTGACGGTGGCCAAGCGCCACACGACGGGAAAGCGGCGGGCGCAACGCGAGATCACCGACCGCTTCGAGCCGCCGCCACCGCTCAACAATACCGGTCGTGCCTTGACGCTCAAAGGGACCGTCGTCGGCACCCCCGCCTACATGGCGCCCGAGCAAGGCTGCGGCAATCTCGAGGGGGAGTCGCAGCAACCGGTGAGCCGCCAGTCGGACGTCTACAGCCTTGGCGCCATTCTTTACGAGATGCTCACGCATGTGCCGCCGTATAATGGCGACAATCCGGTGCTCGTCGTGCGGCAACTGCTCGACGGTCCGCCGCCGACGGTGACCGAGCGGCTGGGCAAGGGGGCGGTGGCGCCGGAGTTGTGCGCCGTTGTGCAGAGCGCCATGGCCCGCAACCCGCAGGAGCGCTACGACAGCGTCGAGGCGTTCGCCGACGACGTGCTCGCCTACCTCGAAGGGCGCCCCGTCTCCGTGCACCGCGACTCGACACTGCGCAGCGTCCAGAAGTGGGTGCGCCGGCAACCGGCGATGGCGGTGGGCCTGTGCGCCCTTGTGCTGCTTGCGCTTGTGACGACGTCACTGGGGTGGGCGACGCTGAGCAGCCAACTCGCCATGGCCGAGCAGGCGGCCGAGGCGGACCGCGAGCGGCGCGGCCAGCTTGAGAAGCAACTGCAAATGGAGCGCGAACTCAACCGTCGCACGCGCATTGAAGAGTTGCGCCGCAATATCCCGCCCCGCGTGGAGGCCATTGCCCAAAGCAGGCTTGCGCAAGTCGTGCCGACCTGTACGCGGGTGCTCAACCTTGACCCTGACCACGTCGCCACGCGCATTGACCGGGGCATTGCCTACTGGCGCCTCGGCAAGTTGGAAGACGCGAAGCGCGACTTCGACCGCGCGCTCCGCAACGAGCCGAATGCCGAGCGGGCGAACCACTACCGCGCCCTGATTGCCGAGCGCGAACGAGCCTTTCCCGAGGCGCAGCGGTATATGGACCGCGCCATCGCCGCAAAACCCGAAGACCTGACGCGTCACCTCATCCGTCTGCGCATTCTCGGTGCACGCGGTCGCTACGCACGAGTCCAGGATCAGGTTGACGAAATGCTCGAGGCGTTTCCGGGCGAGCGCAGCTTGCTGATCAAGTTGCGGGTACGCTACTTCGAAATCTCGCGCACGTATGCAACCAGCGGCGGTGCGACGGAGCTGCCGCAACCGCGCCTCGGTCGGGTCGGCGACGACGAGCCGCGCTCCCCGCTCGACCACGGCTACGCCCTGTTGGCCAAGGGCCACTACCAAGAGGCGAAGGAAGCGCTGCAAAGGGCCGACTACAGCCTGCACCCGTTGTCCGTCTTGTACGGCCTCGCCTGTTGCGAAGCGAACCTCGCGGACCGGCCCCGTGACGCCATGCCCACGTTGAACCACGCCTGGAATGCGGGCCTGCGAGAGTTGCGACGCCCCACCATCGCCCACGACCCCGACTTCGACCGTCTGCGCGAGCTACGCGAATTTCGCGAACTCAGTCCGAATGTCGAGTGACGGCTACCATCTTCTCGGCAACAACGGGAACAGTGGCAACCGCGGCGCGAAGTTTCAGTGGACGAACAAGAGCACCTTCGACCACCCACGAATTTGTAGGGCGGGACGACCGACGCGCACTTTGGTCGAGCACGGAGGCCCGCCCTCCGTACGTAGTTCCGTCCAAACATTTTTTCTGCAACAAGAACCGGCCGCGCCCGGCCGTGCGGACAAGACTTCCGCACGGCGTCGCGCTCGGATATGCTGGCGGGCAAGCGGAGGACGTTTTCGCTGCCACTTCGGGTGAGCGTTGATGATGGGTCTGCCACGACGAAATCCTGTTTTCGGCAACGAACAGGCCGGGGGGCTACCGGCGGGTGCTGCGGTGCGCCAGCGCTGGCTCTTTGTGGGGGCGCTCGCCCTGACATGGGCGCTGGCGGGGTTGGGCCACGGCGAGGAAGCGAGTTCGCCAAACGACCTGCCGTTGGCCAACTCGGCCGACGACCGCGCGGCGCCGCGACACGACGCCGAGGCGACCCGCGACACGCTGGAGCTCGGTGACCGGCAGATTTTCTTTTACCGCTGCCGGCACCGCCCCGCCGAGGTCGTGCTCGCGCAATTGCAAGCGCTCGTCGGCGACAGCCCCTTTGCCCGCGTGCACGGTGCCACAACCACCGACGTCCGCACCGAAGCCGACCGCCGAAACCGCGTGGCGCGCTCGCAGGCCGACACCCTCGTTATTGAGGATACCCCGGCACGCATTCGCCTGATTCGCGAGATGCTCGCGCGCATTGACGTGCCGAATCCGCAGGTGCTGCTCGACTGCCGGATCATTGAGATCCAGTACAGCCGCGGCTTCCAACTCGGCGCAAGCTTCGACCTCGACCGCGACCCGGTCGCCGAAACCTTTTTTCAAGGCTTCATGCTCAACTACGAGCCGTCCGCCTGGCTCGAGTCCCTCGGCGACTCGAACCTCACACCGTTCCAAGGGGCGAGTGTCCACTTCGGCAACCGCGACTTCCCCGACGAGTCCTCGGCACAGAGCTTCGGCTTGAGCAACTTGATGGTCCGCGCACTGCAACAGCGCGGCCGCGCCGAGATCCTTGCCAACCCGCGGCTGCTTGTGCAGGAGGACGAGGCGGCGCAGTTGCACGCCGGCGAGGACGTTTACATTCAGAGCGTCGAAAGCCGCCGACCCGGCCAAT
>SKZP01000464.1 GCA_007127275.1 Planctomycetota bacterium | reverse complement strand
TGCGCCGGCTCGTCGCGACGCTCGAGGAATTCCTCGACGAGCGCGAGGCGGGGAGGCGCTTCGTCGCGCCGCTGGCCGAGGACTACGAGGCGTTTCATGCCGAGCTCGACGGCATGCGCGCCGAGTACAACGAGATCGCCGCCGGGATCCGCCGCACCCTTGAGGAGGTGAATGCGAAGATGCGGCCCGAGGTGGAGCGCGTCTTCGAGGAGATTCTGCGCGAGATGCGACTGGCCGTGCGCCGCGAGGTGGCCGCCGAGGCGGAAGCCTATTGGGCCGAGGGAACCGGCGAGATCTGGTCGCGCGAGTTCGACACGCGCTACCCGTTCGACCGTGAGGCGCGAAACATCGTGCGGATGAGCGTTTTCTACGACGTGCTCGGCCCCGACGGGCGCTTGCTGGACGACGCTCGCATCCTCGGCACCTTCGAAAACGCCACGCTCGACGGCGCACCGATGCTCGAGCTGACCCGCGAGTTCGCCCGCGCCCTCGAGGTTGCCGAATCCATCCGCGAAAGCCTGATGCCCCACGGCGAGCCGCGTCTCGAGGTGCCGTTTACGTTGCGACTGCTGCGCACGCGCCATCTCGTCGACGCGATCTTCGAGGCGGGAACCTCGTCGTATTCGCTGACCGACAGCACCGCGACCAGCCGGCGCCTAAGCTGGACATCCTCGCCACCCGCCGGCAGCGACGCCCCGTATCGCTTCCGCCTGTTCGCGCGCTTCGGCCTCGCCGAGCCCTGGGAGCAAGGGGCGCCGGACACGGAGTTCGGCCTGTTGCGGCTGCTCGATACCGCCGATTTGGTCGAGCCGGGCGAGTCGGAAATGACGCTGCGCTTCACCTGGGTGCTGGAAAACGTACCGCTGCCCGGCTCGCCCGAGGCCCCCCGGCTGATCCTCGAGCTCACGCCCGACACGCCGGGCAATCCGTTCGACCCCAGCTTCTTCGCGCCGCTGCGCCTGCCGGACTCGGCCGTCGCCACGGTCACCGAATGACCTCCCCTCGCACCTGCACCTCCTGCGAGGGGCGCATAGCCGTTGCCCGTCGGGATTGTGTCTTGCATTTCCTGATTTCTGGAGTATCGTACGGGATCCCCCCACTCTCACCCACCGTCCTTCCGCGTTCGATTGCGTTTCCCTGGCCGACGACCTTCATTCTATGAGCGAGCCGCAACAACAAGCCGCAAGCACCTTGGGTACCGAGCCGATTCCCGGCGAGGAACCGGGTGGAATCGCACCGGCGGAGGACCCGCTGTTCGAGGAACTCTCCGCCGAGATTCACAAGCTCGACTCGCTCTCTGCGGAGGATCCGCCGAAGTGGCCGCGCGTCGTCGAACTCGGCACCACGCTTCTCCAGGAGAAGTCGAAGAGCCTACAGGTCGCCGCATACCGTGCCTTCGGGCAGTTCAACACCGAGGGCTACGCGGGACTCGAAGACGGGCTGATCGTCGTGCGCGATCTGCTGAAGAACTTCTGGGAGACGATGCACCCGCCGGTGAAGCGGCTTCGCGGCCGCAAGCAGGCGCTCGAATGGCTCGCCGACCGGGCGGTCACGCTGCTCGAGTCGGCGCCGCCGAACGATCCGAGCGGCCTCGAGGCGTGCGTCGCCGCCATGGAAGAGGTAGATGCCACGGCGCGAGAGCTGTTCGACACGCCGCCGGGGATCACGAAGTTGCTCGTCAAGCTGCGGGAGATCGCTGCCGGTGGCGAGGACGAAGGGGAGGGGGAGGAAGGCCTGAACGGCGGCGTGACCATCGCGGCGAGTACTCCGGTGAAAGGCGCCCCGGGCGCGATCACCACACGCCAGCAGGCCTTCGACCAGCTCAAGTTGATTATCGAATTCCTGCGCAAGAACGATCCGCACAGCCCGGTCAGCTACCTCTTGGAGCGCGCCCACAAGTGGGGCCAGCTGCCGTATGAAGAGCTATACAAGGACTTGATGTCGCGCCACGGCGATGCCCGCCAGATGATCTGGTGGGTGCTCGGCATCAAGGACGAGAACTGAGCGTCAAGGAGTGTTGCTGCGGCCGACGCCCTCGGACCGCGGCCGGCTCGGCGAAGCCGTAGCCCATCCGCCGGTACCGCGGTGCCGGCTCGTCTCGACTGCCCCAAAGGAGACTCACGGTGAGCAAAGAAGGATCCGTAGCGCCACAAGAGCGCGTGAACATCATCTACAAGTCGGCAACGGGCGATGCCCAGCAGGAGAAAGAGCTTCCGCTGAAAATGCTGATGCTCGGCGACTATACACTGCGTGAGGACACCACACCGCTTGAGGAGCGCAAGCCGATCTCGGTCGACAAGGACAACTTCAACGAGGTGATGAAGTCGCAGAACCTCGCCTTGCAATTCAGCGTCGAAAACAAACTCGACGACGAGGCGGAGGAACTCGGTGTCTCGCTAGAGTTTCGCTCGCTCAAGGACTTCGAGCCCGAGTCGATTGCGCGCCAGGTTCCCGAGTTGCGCAAGCTGCTCGAGCTGCGCGAGGCGTTGATGGCGCTCAAGGGACAATTGAGCTTCCCCGAGTTTCGCCGCAAGCTACAGGGGATCGTCTCCGACGAGGAGGCCCGCAAGAAGCTGCTCGAGGATATCGGCGTCGGCGACGAACCGGCCGAGTAACCGCCGCGCGGGGAATGGCGAGACCGAGCGTTTGTCACGCATTCGCACTACGGACCACTGGATAAAGGAACAAGGCGATGACGGAAGAAGCACAGGCCGGCGCCGGCGATGGCTCGCTGCTCGAAGAGATCATGAGCCAGGCGAAGGTCGCCAAGGAGGACGAAGGCTACGACGTGACCCGCAAGGGGCTTGAGGAGTTCATCAAGGGACTCGTCGCCGAGCCCGAGGGGGAGACGAAGACGGACAAGCGCGCCGTCGACGCGATGATCGCCGACATCGACGAGAAGCTCTCGCGGCAGATCGACGAGGTGCTGCACAACGAGACCTTCCAGGAAATGGAGTCGGCTTGGCGCGGCCTGAAGCTCGTGATCGACCGGACGAACTTCCGCGAGAACAACAAAATCGAGATCCTCAACGTCTCCAAGGATGACCTCGCCGCCGACTTCGAGGACTCGCCGGAGATCGTTCAGTCGGGCCTCTACAAGCACGTCTACACCGCCGAGTACGGCCAGTTCGGCGGCGAGCCCTACGGGGCGATGATCGGCAACTACTACTTTTCGCCGTCGGCCCCGGACGTCAATCTGCTGCAGAAGGTGGCCAGTGTGGCGACGATGTCGCACGCGCCGTTCATTGCGGCGACCGATCCGAACTTCTTCGGGCTCGACGACTATCAGGGGCTGCCGAACCTGAAGGACCTGAAGAGCATCCTCTCGGGGCCGCAATACACGAAGTGGCAGTCCTTCCGCGAGTCGGAAGACGCCCGCTCGGTCGGCCTGACGCTGCCGCGCTTCTTGCTGCGCCTGCCGTATGATCCGGAGGCGAACCCGGTCAAGGCGTTCGAATACAAGGAACGGATCGACGGCAACCACAAGGCCTACTGCTGGGGCAACACCGCCTATGCGTTTGCGACGCGCTTGAGTGACAGCTTCGCGAAGTACCGCTGGTGCCC
>SKZP01000468.1 GCA_007127275.1 Planctomycetota bacterium | reverse complement strand
GCTTGGGAGAGGGGCACAAATCCCTTGTTGTAAACCTTAGAGCGAGGGATGAGGGGTGCGCTGCGTCAGCGGAAGCGGGCGCGCAGGGCAAGATGAAAGCCGAAGTCGGGGCCGTTGGCGTCGTTGAATGTGTTTTCAATCAGGCCGATCTCGACCACCCAGTCGTCGCGGCCCGTCGGCGCCCAAAGCAGACCGAGCAGGAATTCGTTCGTCGTTTTTTCCTGTGGGCTGAACTCGCTGCCGCGGCCGGCGCCCGTTTGGTGCATCCAATACAGCACCACCGTTGCATTCGACGCGATGCGAAACTCCGGGCCGAGCACGAGGCTGCCTTGCAACTCCTTGGTGGGAAAGCCAAGGGTGCGCGAGTGAGCCGGCGAATACAGGAAGCCGCCGACGACGTAGAGTTGTAGCCAATCCACCACGGTGATCGGCTGGCGCAGCCCGAGGTGCAGCATCACCGCCCAGCCCGGCGTGGCGAATTGGCCGGCGGTGTCGCCGAAGGGGAGTTTGACGCCGAGTTCGACGCTCAATGCCGGGCGCCAGCGCAGTTGCGAAATCAGTTCGTGCTTCAGCGTCAGCACGGGACTCGGCACACCCCAGCCTTCGTTGTCGTCGCCGAGGATGATGTCGAACTCGCCGTCACGCTCGTAGTCGATCTCGATGCGCAGCTCGTCGCGCGGATACTGGTCGCGGCGCGCCTGGGTGATGCCGAAGGCGTCGTGGAAGCCCATGATGAAGTCGTCGAGGAAGCCGCCGTGGCGCCCGGCGAGCGTGAGCTGCAGCCCGAGTTCGAAGCGGTTGCCGAGGCCGAGGAAGGTGTTGAGCTCGAAGCGGGCGAACTCGCCGTCGATCCGGTAATGACTGCGCTGGCCCCAGGCGTTGGTGACGGAGAAGGAAAGCACCGCCTCCACCTCGTTGGCGGCAAGCACGTCGACGCGCCCGGCGGTGTAGCGCAAGCGCGGTTGAAACAACGGTGCATGGGAGCCGAGCGAAAGCAGCCCCCAGTCGAGGTAGTCGACCTCGGCAAGCGGCCGAGACGCCTCACGCGGCGGTGCATAGGCGTCATTGAACTCGTCGGCGAACGCGGACGCGACACGCTGTGGCAGTACGACCGCGATGAGTACAAGCACAAGCGCAAGGCAAACGAACAGCGTCGGCGGGGAGAACGCGCCGACGACAGGGCAACGACAACGCGGCGATTGCATGTCAGTCGAGCCACGGGGGAAAGGTGCGGAAACGGGCTGGGCACCGTGCCGCGGTACAAAACGACGCACCGTTTGGGAATAGGGAGACCCTGGTGGAGGTCTGTGCCCCCACGTTCAGAATCTACCTCAACATTCCGGCTGGCTGCGAACGGCTGCACGGCCGAGCTGGCGCTCGCTGCGTTGCACGACGTGGCTACGGCTATGCCTCTGGCTCGCAGATCCGCGTAGCCCGAGTTCGGGCGTATGCTCCTGACAGCCTACTCGCAACGGCTACTCGCTACCGTTCGTTTCGCTTTGCCGCGTGGAGGTGTCTTCCTCCGAGTTGCGCGGGCGGCGTTGGATTGATGCACGGCGTGCCAGGTCACCCGTGTTGATTTGCACGTGGCGAGCGACCAGTTTCGGTCGCGCGACCGCCTTCCTTTCCATTGTCTGCGACACGACGGCCATGGCTTTTAGGTCGCCGGTTTCCGCGTCGAAGATGCTGAAGCGGTGGCCAGCCTTCACGCCTTCCTGCTCGCCCACGTTGAGCACGAACACCTCGTTGTCCGCGGCCACGACACGCGCCTTCCGCTCCGGCTCGGTGGATTGCGGCGCTTCGCTCGTCTCGCTTTCGCGAGATTCACGCTGCTGGCGGAGTTCGCCACGGATTGCCCGCTTGCGCCCGGCAATTGTGTCGTACCGCTGGCCCACCTCGTTCAGGCGGCTTGTCACCTCCTTGATCTTCGCTTCCAGGGCTTCTGTGCGGTGCATCATGCTTTCGGTTGGCGACTCTGTTTCTTGCGCGTGCGTTCGCAGTTTTTGGTACGCCACTTTGAACTCGTCGGCTGCTCGGTGCAACGCGTCCTTTTCTTCGCGCACCGCGTGCAGCTTCTGTTCAAGAATTCGCAACTCGACACGCAGGTCGGACTTGTAACCGTCCTGCTCGTCGGATCGAGGGGTGCTTTCCGAAAGAATGGAGGCGCCGCGCACGAGGTCGTTTGCGTCGAGTTGCACGGAATGGAACGGCGCCTTGAGGCGGGCGGTTGCGCGTTCCTTTTGTGTTTCGATTACGGTGAGCAACGCTTTGAAGTCGCCGGAACGAGCGTCGTAAACCGACACGCTTTGGTCGCGCTTCAAACCATGTTGCGCACCCACGTTGAGCACGACCACTCCGTTGCGCACCTCGTGAATCTTCGCGTTGCGTATCGTGATTCCGGAGCGGGGGTACTCGAGCGTTTCGGAATCGGTGCGCGGCAGATCCTCCGGGGCAGCCGGTAGTTCCCACGGAGCAGCGGCGTGGTCCGACGTTACGCGCGGCTGGTCCCGCGACATCAGCGTGGAAAGGGATTCCGGCGTGACGCGGTGCGGGTCGCCCACGTGGAGGCGTTCGAGGCGCGGCATCTCGACGAGCCGCTCGAGGTCGCGGTCCGTCAGGTCGTGCCGCCCCTTGAGGTGCACGGTGCGCAACTGCGGCAGCCGCGTGAGTGCGGCGACCGCGCGAGCGTCGAGGGCGGCTTCCGGCGCGTCGAGGCGCAGGGCGCGCAGATTGGGGAACTGCGCGAGCTGTCGCAGACCCTCGGAGCTGTGCGTGGAACTCGTCAGGTGCAGCACCTCGAGCTCGCGCATCGGCCGCAGCGCGTTAAGCATTGCATCGGCGTTACCCTCGCAGGCCCGCGGCAGCGTCACCCAACGAATGGAAGAGGAGCGGCAGACGTGCGCGAGCGCTTGCGGCGTCACCGCTTCGGCCTCGGCGAGGCAAAGCATCACGAGTCGCTCGAAGCGGTACAGTTGCGCGAGCGCGTCCGTCGGTACCTCGCCCTGCAGGGCGAGGTTGCGCACCTCGTGGCGGCGAGTGCGCGAGACAAACTCGGGGTCTGCCAGCGGCGCCCAACGAACCGTGGGACGGCGGGTCCACAAGGATTCGTCGAGCGACTCCGCCGGCCAAAACGGCTCGTCCTGTTTGGGTGCGGACGTTTCCTCGTCGGCGTTGCCGCGAGTATGCTTCGCCTCCGAAGTGGCCTCCCCGCTGGCCTGACACGCAACGAGGAGCAGCGCGACGAGTAAGAGCGGAAGGAATGCCGGGCGTCGTGTGGTACGGATGTTGGACGTAGGCATGGTGCAGTTCGTCGAGGGTCGTGGTTCGGTCGGACGCGGGGGCCACCGGCGCTCAAAGGAGCTGTCAGAAACTTGCTTCCGAACGTTGAGCACCTGCGCCCGGCTCTGCTTCGTTGTCGTCGGTTGCGCTGCTCGACGGGGCTCGTCACGCCCGCTGCTCACCTACCTCCCCCTTGCATAGCCTTCGCTCGTGACGCTCAACGTTCGGAAGCAAGTTCCTGTCAGCTCCTAAAATAAAAAAGTCGTTGCTGCTCGTCAATTGCCTG
>SKZP01000192.1 GCA_007127275.1 Planctomycetota bacterium | reverse complement strand
GGCGTTGGTTTGGAGCGCACCACAAGCCCCCTTGGGGTTCATCATCTTGGACCCGATTTATGTGTTCTTTGTCCTGATACCGACGCTGCTGTTCAGCCTTTGGGCGCAGTGGAAGGTGAAACGCGCCTACCACCGTGCCTCGAACCTGGCGGCAAGCAGTCGAGTCAGCGGCGCACAGGCGGCGCGGGCCATTCTCGACGCGAACGGATTGTACGACGTGCGTGTCGAGGCGGTGCAGGGGTGGCTTTCCGACCACTACGACCCGCAGCACCGTGTACTCCGCTTGAGCCCCGACGTATACCGCGGGCACTCTCTCGCCGCCTTGGGCATTGCCGCGCACGAGGCCGGGCATGCGCTACAGCAAGCGACGCGGTATGCGCCGCTGACGTTTCGCAATGCGATTGTGCCGCTGGTCTCGCTGGGCTCGAGCCTCAGCTTCATCCTGATCATTGTGGGTATCATTTTCGCCGCCACGCAACTGCTGTGGGCCGGCGTGATCTTTTTCGCCGCGGTGGTGCTCTTCCAGGTAGTCAACCTGCCGGTCGAGTTCAACGCGAGCGCTCGCGCCAAGGAGCAACTGGGCCGCTTGCAACTGGTCACCGGCACCGGCGAAGCCGTCGAGGTCGGCCGCGTCCTCAACGCCGCCGCGCTCACCTACGTCGCCGCCGCGGCAACGGGGATTCTCAATTTGCTCTACTTCGTGCTGCTGGCCGCTTCGCAGCGCTGATGTCGAGCATTGCCAGTCATGAAAGCCCGGGTGTGCCGGCTTTTGTCGCAGCGACAAAGATTGAACGGAACCGCATACGTCGAGCGGGCCTCCTTGTCCGCCCGTTCGGTCCCGCCGGCGGAGTATGACGGCGCGCATTCATGCCGCATACCGGGTTGTCGCTGACCTTCCCCTAATTGGTTCCGTGCGCACGGGCGTGCGCGGAGGCCCGCCCTACATTACGAATGATAGACGCAGTATATTGCGGCCTTGCAAGGCTTGCTGCACTCGGGGAGCCGCGAAGCGGTTGCCAAGCACTGCGCTTGCGAACAGGCACGCTCGTCGCGTCCGTGGAGCTCGTGTTCTTGGGACGGTTGCGTGCACGGTGTTTTCGTTTGCGCGGCCGAGTGGTAACGAACGGGGTGGCTCGACTTGTTGCCGCCACCCTGCAGCGCTTCGTCTCCTCCTTTATCCACGCTTGAACGTATGCCTTCGCCGCACTCTCTCGTTTCACCACAGCTCTTCGCCGACGCGCAGGCCCAGGACCGCCTTGTTTTCGTATGGGTGGCCGCGCCGTGGTCGCACTGGTCGCAAAAACTCGAGCAGGAGACGTTGCCGCATCCTAGTGTGCAGGCCGCACTCGAGGCGGACTACCTGCTTGCGCAGCTCGACCACGACGAGCACCCCGAGTTCGACCGGCGCTTGCAGGATGCGGTGCAACTGCTCGGCGTCGGCGGTGGCTGGCCGTTGTGTGCCTTCATCACCCCCGAGGGGCAGCTTGCCTTCGGCACCGCCTACGTGCCGCCGGAGGATGACGAGCGCATGAAGCGCAAGGGCCTCGCGGGGATCCTGCGGCAAGTGGCGACGGCGTGGCGCGAGCAACCGACGAAGCTGCGCGAGTTGGGCGGCCACATTGTGCAGGTGCTCGGCGGCGTCGAGGCGGGAGAGCGCGAGGGGGCGACGAACGCGCCGCCGCCGGCGGTGGATACGCTTGCCCAGGAAGCGCTCGACCAGGTGGCCCGGGTCGCGGATCCGAACTACGCCGGCATTGCCAGCGACGGGCCGAAGTTTCCGCATCCGACGTTGTGGGAGTTTCTGCTGTCGTGGGCGGCGAGCCCGCCGGCGGAACACGACGACGAGCGCCGGGTGCATGCGCGCACCTTCGCCTCGCGCTCGCTCAGCGACATGGCCATGAGCGGCCTCTACGACCACCTCGGCGACGGCTTTCACCGCTACTGCTTGGACCCGCACTGGAACGTTCCCGAGTTCGAAAAGCTCGCCAGCGACAACGCCGCATTGCTGCGTGCCTACAGCCTCGGCAGCCGCGTGCTCGCCGAGCCGTTCTTTGCGCATGTGGCGACGAACACCGCGCGCTGGTTGATGGAGGCGCTTCTTGCCGGCGACGGCGGCTTTTACCATGCGCAATACGCCACCCGTTCCGGGGACGAGCCTGGCCTCTACTACGGCTGGACACTGCGCCAGGTGCAGGATGCGCTGGGCGAGAGCGACGAAGCGGACGAGGCGCTGGCGGCCTTCTCGCTGTACTTCGGCGTACACAAGCAGGGGGACTTGCTGCCGCCGCACCGCGACGTCAATGTTCTGCGCGTTTCGCAGTCGGTCGCCGAGGTGGCCGAGGAACTCGGCGTCGAAGCGGAGCGGGCCGAGACGCTGATCCAGCACGCAGCGGAAACATTGCGCGAGGCACGCCGTGCACGCAATACCGCACCGCCGGTGGATGAACGGCTGTTCACCGCCTCGACGGCCGAGGTCGCGGCGTCGCTGTTGCACTTTGCACGGGCGGTGCCGGAGAGTCCGCTTGCCACGGTGGCGGAGCAACAGGCCCTCAAAGCGCTCGACCGGTTGTTGCGTGACGCGTACGAGCCGGGCTTGGGCATGTCGCACCGCCTCGACGAGGAAGGCCGCGAGGCGGAAGCGCAAGCGGCCAATGTGCGCGGCCGTCGCTGGTTGCTCGCCGACCAGGCCTGGAGCATCACCGCATTGCTTGCCGGCTTCGGCGCCACGGCGCAGCACGAGTACCTCGACGCCGCACGCAGCCTCGTCAACGTGCTCAACCGCTACCTCTGGCACAAGCAGGCCGGCGGCTACTACGACGTGCTACGCGACGAGGCGGACCAAGCGAGCGCGTGGCCGGCGGTGCTTTCCGTGCCGCGGCGCCCTGTCGCCGACGACCCCGCCGCCAGTGGCAACGGCCTGATGCTGCGTGCGCTCGTGCAACTCTACCTGATCACCAACGAAGAATCCTTCTTGGACCGCGCCCGCTGGGTCGCCGAGGGCCTCGCCAGTGCTGCGCAGCAACGCGGCTTCCTCGCCTCGACCTTCTGCCTCGGCGCGAGCGAGATCGAGGAGTTGCCGCCGCTCGCCCTCGTCGCCGGCTCCCGCAAGGACAGCGAGGCCCGCGAGTTGTGGCAAGCCGCGCGCCGCCACGCACCACTCTCGACCCAGCCCATCCTGCTGGATCCCGAGGAGCCGCAGGACGCCGCCCTCGTTGCCGCCCACGGCGCCGAATTGCTCGACGGCAAGCCCGCGTTGTATGTCTACGTTGGCCGCCAAGCCAAAGAGCCGGTCACGGACGTGCAAGCGGTCGACGCGGACACCTTCCGTCCAACCGAGGCAGAGTCGACGTAAGGAGCTGCCAGAAAACTACGTCCGGGTTTGAGCTACTGCGCGTGACTGTGCTGCGTTGTCGTTGGTTCGCTGCTCAAGGTGACTAGTCACGTCTGCGCGGCTCACCTCCCTCCGCCGTGCGGAGCCGAGCGCAACAACTCACGTTCGGAGGCAATTTTCTCCCAAGGCCCGTTTCGAATTTTGTTCCGGATATTCGGCGCCGGATTGCTTCGTATCTG
>SKZP01000623.1 GCA_007127275.1 Planctomycetota bacterium | reverse complement strand
GATTGTGCGCCGGTGTGACTTCCGCCGGGGTTTGCGCCTGGGCAGTGCCGCTTTGCTGGCCGTAGCGAGGCCGCGGTGCCGGCGTACCCGCGGGGCCGTCGCCGGCCTCGGCCTCCGGCGCTTCAGCGGCGGACGGCTGCGCCGTGGGTGCGGAGGCCGCGGTGTCGGCGCCGGCCGGAGATGCGTGCGCGTCGTTGCTGTCGTCGAGCCCGGCAAGCAGGGCCGCGGCACCCCCGCCAACAGTAGGTGCCGCGAACCCGCCGGCGGCTGCTGTGACAGGCGGGGTACCCCCGGCGGGCCCGTCGTCGTCCTCTTCCAAGCCGGCAAGCAAGTCGGCCGCGGGATTGTGCGCCGGTGTGACTTCCGCCGGGGTTTGCGCCTGGGCAGTGCCGCTTTGCTGGCCGTAGCGAGGCCGCGGTGCCGGCGTACCCGCGGGGCCGTCGCCGGCCTCGGCCTCTTGCGTTGTGGCCGCCTCACCGCGGGGTCCTGTCACGGCGGCTTTGCCACGCAAAGGTAGGTCGTCGTCGCTTTCCTCGCCCAGGCCGGCGAGCACGTCCGCGCCGCCGCCCACGAGTGCGCCACTTCCCGCGTCCGCGGCATCCGGCGCCGAGCCGACGACGTCTGCGCGAGAAGCCGCGTCATTGTCGCCTTCCTCAAGCGCCGCGGCCGCACCGGCAACCCCGGCATACGGAGAACTTTCTTCGTGACGGCGCCGTGGCGGTGCCCCCTCCTGCGAGCTGACGTCGTCGTTTAGTGCGCCTGCCGTCTCGGCAATGGAATACGGCGACGCGTCGCTGGTACCCGAGTCGCGACGACGCTCATTGCCCGCCGACTCCAGAGTGCCGGCGACGCCGCTGATGGAATACGGACTCGCTTCTTCGTGCCGCCGCCTTCTTGGCTGCTCCGTTGCCGGCTCGTCGTCCTCGGGCAGACCGCTAGCGGCCACGGAATAGGCGCTGCCCACTTCAATCCGACGGGTCGGCTTGCGCGGCCCGGCCCCCTCGTCGTCGAGGCTCTCGGCCATTTGCGCCGGCGAATACGGTGTCGTCGACTCCTGGCGTCGCTTGCGCGAAGGAAGCGCCGGGACGTTCACATCTCCGAGGTCGACGTCATCTGCTGCCGCATCGCTTCCGCGCTCCGGCGCCGACGCGTCGTCGTCGCTCGCCACCTCCTCGAACTCGATCAATTCCTCGTCGTCGCCGTCACTTGCCGCGGCCGCCGGCGCACTTGCAGAGTGACGCGTCGCTTCGCCGTCAAACGCGTACTGCTCGGCCGAGGCATACTCCGTCGACTCGCTCCCCCAGCCGTCGCCGGTACCCGTACCGCTACCGCTCTTGCTTGCCTCGGCGTCGTGCGTGAGCCCTTCCTCGGCCAGCTTCAAGACTTCGGCCAACTCGCCACCGTCGAAAAAGTCGCTCGACTCCAGCGCCTCGGCAATCTCGTCGTCGTCCGTAAGGTCGACCTCGTCTTCTTCGAAGGCGACCTCCTCCTCTTCCACTTCTTCGAACTCGACAACCCCCGGTCTCACGCCCAGACTCGCGGGGACCGAGGCGTCCACGTGCGAGTCGAGCACAATCTCGTCTTCGTCCTCGTTTTCCAGCACAATGCCGAAGTCGGAGTCGAACAACGGCTCGGCGACGCCTTCTTCTTCCTGCGCCGCGGCGTCAAGGTTGATCGGCTCGACGATCTCGTCGTCATACGGCTGTGCTTCCGGTTGCGCCTCGCGGGCCGGCGGCGTTGGGGGTCGGGAGCGTCGCCGCCTGTCGTCCGGTTGCGAGGGGCCGGGATTCGCAGCGTGGGCCATGACGGTGCTCGTGTCTCAACTCGGTCGGTCACAAGGACTGAATGCAAAAGCCGGCGGCCGGCGTGGCTGGTAGACGAAACAACGCCAACAGGGAGAGAGTGCACTCGCTCCGGGTGCCGTTGGGTTCGTTGACCCGCCCAAGCGCGAGGGATACAATCCGCCCGAACGCTCGCATATTCCCCAGATTACCACGGCCGCGACCGTTTGGAAACGCGACACGCCGCCGAGCGTGGGTCTTGTGCCCCGCGTGCTGTCGCACCAACGACCGCGGAATCTCCCTGATTGGCAGGCCTGGATGGCCAAGCTCACGCTCACACCGACGCAAACCTTTGACGCACCTGACGGCCGCGCAGTCGTCGTGTTGTTGGTGGAGGGGGCCGTGGACGCGGCCACGGTGGTTTCGTTTCGCGAAACCGTTTTCGGCTATCTCGAGCGCGGCGCTCGCGTGCTCGTGCTCGACTGTGGCGGCCTCACCTACATCAACTCCACCGGAATGGGCCAACTGGTCACCATGCACGACCAGTTCAGCGAGCGCGGCTCCACGCTGTTGCTGGCAAACGTCCCCGACAAGGTGCGCACCCTCTTCTCCATGCTCGGCATCGAGAGCATTTATAAGATTCACGCCGACGTCGAAGCGGCGCTCACCAACGCCGGCGCAGGCAAGCAACGCGCACCGGCTCAGGACGCGCAGGTGAAGGCGGAGGCGAAGCAGCCCCCGGCCAAGGCAAAGTCCGGTACGGGACCGTTTCCGGTCAAGATCGGTTGCGTCAATTGCAAAACGAAGCTGCGGCTGCGCGAAGAAGGGAAGTTTCGCTGCCCGCAGTGCGGCATCCACTACGCAGTTAGCGACGAGGCCAAGGTCAAAGCGTACAATACGGTCAAGCCCACCGTCGTCGAGTTGCGCGTCCCCGCCGAGACTCTTTATTGCGAGTCCATCCGCTCGGCGGCACGTTCCGTCGCCCCCCTCGCCGGGCTCGACGAGGCGCAGTTGGATCAGTTGGAGAGTGCGGTCGACGAAGCGGCGAACCTCGTGATCTCGCGCTGTTCGAAAGGGGGTCGTGTGCGCTTCTTTCACGTCTACATGGTCTGCGACGAAAAGGAGTTCGTCTGCGGCTTCAAGGCCTCGGAGAAGCTGTTCGAAAGCCTCGAGGATACCGAGATGGACGAAGAAGCGAAGATGGCCATCAACATGATCCGCGCCGGCGGCACCAAGCTCACCCTCCTTCCGCTCAAGCCGCAAGGGCAGATCCTCAAGCTCTCGAAAGCGAACGGCAGCACTGCCGCCGCGTCGTAGCACGGCCTCGGGCACATGGAACGTGCTGGGTACGCACGAAACGAGTGCGGTATGGCTCGCTCGTGGCTTGCACGCTATAAGAAACCTACGACGCAACAGGTCCTAGTAGTCCGTCAAGATTGGTTCCGTGGGTAAGGCTACTGCGCTCGACCCTGCTTCGTTGTTGTTGGCTTCGCTGCTCAACGTGACTACGACCACGCTTGCACGGCTTGCCATTTCGCACGTTGAGCGACGCAACCGACGACAACCAAGCACCGTCGAGCGCAGGTGCTCGACCCGAAGATGTAGCCATCACACAAGACTAGGTTTTTCATTGTAGTTCGGCGTGCCCGCTCCCCCAGCCGCATGAGCCAGCGACAGAATCATTCCAGAGACGGCAACCTTCAACGGGCTCCCGCGACGGCGTTGAGTGTGGTGCGCGGCTTGGACGGCGTGTTTCCGTGGCGCAATGCGCAACCGGAGGAGCCGGTCGGCT
>SKZP01000567.1 GCA_007127275.1 Planctomycetota bacterium | reverse complement strand
CAAACGCGACGGGGTTTAGTGTTGTGTCATGGCGAACTCTTCGGGTCGAGCACCTGCGCTCGTTGTCGTCGGTTGCGCTGCTCAATGTGCCAAATGGCACATTTGCGCGGCTCACCTTCCTCCGCCTCGCACACTCTTCGCTCGTCATGCTCGACCCCGAAGAGTTCGCCATGACACAACACTAGCGGTTGCGCACAAGCTGCGCGCGTACCCTGTCGACGGCGGCGGTGCCGAGAGCCGCTTCCAGGTCGGCGAGGAAGCGCCGGCCGTCCTGCACGTAGCCTTTGGTGGGGCGCAGGCTCGGCACTTGCGTTTGCCAGTACCGGTTGAGCGCCCGCATGCAGCCGTCGCGTACATACTTCGCATACAGGCTCGCCACGGCCACCGGTAGCGCAACGCGTTCTCCTTCGGTGGCGAAGGTGACGTCGAGTTCCGCGGTGCCGGGGCTCTCGACGCGGTAGCGCGAGTAGCGCGGCGGTCCCTCCTCCTGAGCGTGCTTGCTGCGCTTCCCGGGCGACTTCTTCTTCGCCTTCGACGTCGACGAACTCCGTGCCGAGGCCAGCGGGGGCAATGGTGGCAACAGCTCCGCCTCGGCGAGGGTGCGCACCTGCAGCCCGGGAAAGCGCTGCTCGAGCATGGGGCGGTAGTAGTCGCGCGCCCCGAGGCGGTCAACGACCACACGCAGCCGCGGATAGCGCTCCCACATCTTCGCGAGCAGCGAGGCAATCACCGCTAGTTCCGCATCCGCCTTCGTCGCCACCTCCTCGAGCAAACCGTTGAATGTCGGTACCTCAACCGGCTCGACACGAATTCGCTCGAGCGTGACGCCGCACGCCTCGAGGCACTGCGCCAGTGACTCGCCACGCAACTCGCACCGCTCGCGCAGCGCCTCGACCGGCAAGGCCTCCGTTAGCGCCTCGCCGGCATACCACGGCAACCGCGCAAGCCGCGCCGGCGAGGTCAGGCTGACCTCGTCGAGCAAGGCTCGAAACGTCTGCGGCACCGCCTGGGTCATTGCCGCGTGCAAGGTGAGCACGGATTCTTCGAGCGGCTTGAGCTTGTTCGGGTCGTGCAGCCGCTTGGAGTCGCAGATTGCTGTGCGCCGGTCGGGGCTGCGTGCCTCCTCGGTGACCGCCTCGGCAAGCAACGAGAAGAAGTCGACGTGCCCCGTCAGCCGGCATCCGTCCGCCATCGCCTCCGCCGCCGTCGACGCCGGCATGCTCAATACGCAGATTCCCAGGCACAGCGGCCCGAGCAGCGGACCGTAGCCCGCCTCGTCAATGCCGGCAAAGACGAGCCGTTCTTCTTCCATGTTTCGAGTGGCGTTCATGCGTGGGAGGGTGCGCCCCGAGGGTCAGTCCAACGTCACGACGAAGCGCTTCCAATCCTCGAGCGTGTCAATTCGGCGGCCGGTGATCGAGGTCAGCGCGTCGCGGCAGGCGTCGATGATGTCGCGGTCCTGTTCGCGCGCCGCCTGCTCCCAAAGCTCGATCAACGGCATGCACGCCGCCTCCGAGCCGATGCGACGCAAGGCGAGAATGCCGTATTGCCGAATCTGAAAGAGACGCAGGTCGTTGGACGGCCGGTACTCCTTGAGCGTCTCGTCAATGAACTCAATGGCAACGCGGCGTTCGCGCTCCACCTCGGAAAGGTCCGCGACGTGCGCGGGATGGTTGGAGTCGCGCAGATTCTTGAAGATGCTCTCCAGCGTGCGCAGTTGCCGGCGGATCCGCTGAAAGCGCGTGTCGTCGTTTGGAAACTTGCGCGAGTTGCGCAAATCCAGCGCAAGCGGCTCAATGGACGGGGCACCGATCTCGGCGAGCGCGTAGTAGACGTTCTCGAAGTAGCGGTTGCCCTCCATCCCCTCAATCATCGAGCGCATGTACGTGCCATGTACGAGCACCGGCACTGCGTCGGCTCCAATCTCGCGCAACTCTTCAATGGCCCACAGGGCAAGGTCGTCCTCGCTCCGTGGACGGTCGTCATCCGGCGTCCAGCCCAGTCGCAACATCAACTCGAGGGCCGCACGCTCCGCCCCTTCCTCGCCCAGGGCAACGAGGGTCCGGCGGGCGGCGCGCCACTCGCTGCGGTCCTTGCTGCTGAAGCGCGACAAATGCTCGTAAATCAACCCCTCTTCGACCAGTTTCGCCCGGTTGGCGGCACTGTCCCAATCATCCTGCTGCAGCATTGCGCGGATGTGCGTATCCACCACCTCGCCGTCCCGGTTGGTGCGCCGCGCCGGGGTGTGCTCGTTCTCCAGCAGTTGCCGGCGGGCGTTGTGCCAGTCTCGCTGGTCGTTGCTGTCGAACTCGGCAAGCAACCGCGGCAGCCACTCCTGGCGCCACTCCGACATCTCCGCCGCCTTCGGCGCCACGAGCCGTGCCTCCTCCTCTTGCTTCTTCCAGGCCTCCGCGTCGGCATCCTGGTTCGACGTGGAGCAGCTTAACGAAAGGGTAGCGACTCCCAAGAGCGCGACAAGCCCGAAGGGAAAGTGCCATTCCCGAACGTGTGGAGTATCGGAAGTCATTGCGGCGGGGCCAATGCTAGGTAGCCAGGGCATTACGAGCCCGAGGTGTGCAGGCGACGCCGTAGAATACCACATTCACCGCCGCGCGCTTCAAGGTGCGACAGTCCCGTTTTTTGTCCGCTACAACGACTTCGGCAACCACCTGCGCAGCCAAAGCGCTACTGACAACGACGCGGGCAGGATCGCCACAAAGAAGCGGGGCTACGACGCCAAACGTCGGCCGAGCAGATGCGAGTCGCGCGGCGCCGTTCGGGGCGCCAAGCAGGCGCCCCGTGCGGCGCTTTCTGGCGGAGGATCCTTTGGCCGCGAATGCAGACGTCAACTACGCCGAGTCTCGTCGGTGTCGCCGACGTAAATGCGGGGGATGCGACGACCCATGCCGCAGAGGATGTCGTAGGGGATGGTGCCGGCTTTGGTGGCTGCTTCGTGCAGGGTGATCTCGGTGGCACGGTTGGTGGACCCGTTGCGGCTGTCGCCGGTTTGTTCGCGGCCGAAGAGTGTGGCGGTGTCGCCGGGTTGGACGTTGGGTAGGTGGCCGACGTCAATCATGGTGGCGTCCATGGTGACTTTGCCGAGGATGGGGCAGCGGCTGCCGTGGAGGAGGGCGTCGCCACGGCCGGAGAGGTCGCGGCGGATGCCGTCTTCGTAGCCGGCGGCGAGAGTGGCGACGCGGGTGTCGTGGGGGAGGTATTCGCTGCGGCCGTAGGAGACCGGCTCACCGGCGCGTAGCGTGCGAACGGCGGTGACGCGGGCGCGCAGGGTGGCGACCGGTTCGAGCGGCGGGGTGCGGTCGCGGTGCAAAGTGCCGGGGTCGACGCCGAACATGGCGAGGCCGGTGCGGACCATGGTGCACTGCGCCGCGGGGTAGTTCAGCAGCCCGGCGCTGGCGGCGGCATGGATGCACGGCGGCTCGAGGTCGCGGGCGCGCGCGGCGGCGAGGGCGTCGAAGAGGTGTTTGAGTTGCTGGTGCGTAAAGCCGCGGTTTGGCTCGGCGGGGCTTGAGAGGTGCGTGTAGAGGCCTTCGAGCACCAGGTGCGGGCATTGCT
>SKZP01000075.1 GCA_007127275.1 Planctomycetota bacterium | reverse complement strand
GTGGGTCGAACCGTGATTCGCGTTCGACTCACGGGCGAAGCCCGTGGGCTTGGGGGACGTGGCGCGAGCTCCGGTACCCATCTTTAATCCACGACTGCACATAACGGTCTTGTTGAATGCCGCTATTGAGGTCGTGTCCGGTTGAGCCGCCGGTTACGCCAGCTCGTCGTCGTCGCCACGCGGTGGCTCACCCGCTTCGAGGTCGTTGTCAGGCGTGTGGGTGTCGCTGTCCAACGACCGGGGACGGTCCTGTTCGGTGGCGGTTCCGTCGAAGCCCAGCTGCTCGGGGCGGGCCTCGGCGGTGTCGAAGCCGGGGAAGAGTTCGTCGTCGAAGGCGAGCCCTTCCGTCGCGTCGCCGGGAAGCGAGGGCTCGAAGGCAGTACCTTCGTCGGCTTCCGTCTCGGCGTGTTGCAATTCCGACTTGCTTTGCGGCGGGGCCTCGAAGTCACCCTCTCCCTGTTGCTTGGTCTTGCCGTCCCGGGGACCGTCGTCGTCGTTGCCGGACCCGTCCCCCTCGTCACGGGGCTGCTCCTCGCGGAAGTCCACGTGGCCGAACGGCTCCCACACCGAGGGGCGGTCCATGTCGTCGACCGAGCCGACGGTCCGCATGGTCGTCGGAGCGACCGGTGTGCGGCGCGACGAAACGGCTCCCGGCCAGGAATCACTTTCAAGGCTCGGCGCCGCCGCCTGCCCCCCGGAGCTGACCGTGGCAGCGGCTTCCTGCGCCCGCGCCTGCAGCGCTTCGTCCGCGAGTGCGTCGTTTTCCACGTCCTCGCCGGCGTCCGCTTCTTCGTCGGGGTAGGCCTCGTGTTGCGCGCTCGAGGCTCGCTGCAGGTACGCCTGCATCTCCACGTCGACGGCACCGGCGTCGCCGATCACGGTTTCATCCTCGAGCCGCTCGCCGGGTTCCACATCGGCAAGGGCACGCTGCAACTCGCCACCGAGGTTGAGTTGCGCCTGCTCCGCTTCGGAGTCGAAATCCTCTCGCTCGCCCGCCCCGTTCGCCTCTTGCTGCGCCTCGGACTCTCGCTGCACCTCGGGCGCGTGCACCGGCTCGACCGCGGGCGCCTCGTAGGGAAGCTGCGGCACCGACTGCGCAAGCGGGTCAACGGTTTGCGGAATCTGCACGAGGTCGCCGTATTCGCGGTAGTAGTAACTCTGACTCGCCAGCCGATCGCGGTTGATTACCGTGCCGAGCACGTTGATGTTTTGCAGCGCGAGCCGATCCATACAGGTCTGCAGCGCCGACTTCTTGACAACGCCGAGCCCGGCGACGAGCAGGGTCGCATCCGTTTGCCGAGCGACAACCGCCGAGTCGACGACGAGCAGCATGGGGGCGGTGTCAACGATCACGGCGTCGAAGCGCTCTCGCAGGTCGTCGAGGAAGACCGCGAAGCCGTCGTCGTCGATGATTTGCGTCGGAGACGCGGTCAGCCGGCCCGGCGGGCAGACGAACAGGTGCGGAATGTCCGTCGGATAGAGGCACTGCTCGAGCTTGTGGATCTCGCCGTTGCCGGCAAGCAACTCGACGAAGCCGGGGATGGCGTCCGGGTCGAGATCCGGAAATGTCTCCATTGAGGCGTGGCGGTAGTCGGTGTGCAGCAGGCAAGTCCGCATCCCCTGCATGGCGTAGTAGGTCGCGAGATTGAACGCAACGAACGACTTTCCCTCCCCGGACGAGGTGCTCGTCACGGTCAGCGTGCGTCCCGACTTCGGAAAGCCCAGATGGCGCAGATTGAGCGCGAGGATGCCGTAGAGGTTGTAGACGTAGTTGTTCGCTTGCCGGCCCTCGGGGGTGTCGCGGCAGATAAACCGCGAGGCGCGCCCCAATGCGGGGATGTTCACGAGGGCCCGGCTCCCGGAGATTGAGCGCGCCTGTACCTCCGTTTGTACGCGACTGTCGAAGATGGCCGCGAGTTGGGTAACGGCGACGCCAGCGGCGAGCGCGAGCAGCACGATCAAGAAGAGGTATTGTGACTTGCTTTCCGTTTGCGCGGCGGAGCCGAGCGCCGAATGCTGCCATTGATAGTACTGATCGACCTCGGCGGCCTTGAGCTGCGCGTGCTCGTAGGCTTCGGTGTAGCGCTCCAGTCGCTGCCGTGCCGCGGCGACATCCACCGGATGCGGAATCAGTTGCGCCTCCAGCTCGGGGAAGTGCGCCATGCGTCTCTGGAGGTCCTCGAGGCGTTTTTCCTCCGACTCGATATGGCCCTCCAAGCGTCGCAACCGCCGATCCGCGTCGTCGAGCTTCCACTTTGCCGCGGCCGCCTGGTGATAATTCGTTTGCATCGGCTCGAAGTCGTCCGGATCGCGCGCCTCCATTTCCGCCTCGATATCTTCCAGTCGCCGCTCGAGGTGTTGCCGCCTGGGATGCTCGGGGCGCAAGAACGGACGATAGCGGCGCAACTGTCGCTCCACGTCGAGCTTGTCTCGCAAAAGCGGGTCGGTCAGTTCGCGGTGTTCCTGAAAGAAGATGTCACGCTGCGCCTGAAGTTGCCGGTGCTCGCTACGGTAGTCGTTCAAGCGCGCTTCGATGTCGGATTCCAGCTCGCGCATTCGGTCAAGGTTCATCCCTTGCCCCGCTTTGGTGCCGTACTCGGTAACCTCGTTGAGCCGCTCGTCGAGTTCGATACGCATCCGACTGCGGCGCGACTCTTCGAGTTTCAACTGCGCCTCGGCTTCCTGTTTGCGCTGGCGGTGCATGCGCACGTTGTTCGAATTGGTGCGGATCACTTGGCGGTCGTTGATCGCGATGAACGCCGCTGGCAGCAGATTCGCGAAAAAGGCGGCGACCTCCGGGCTGTGATGACTTGCGCTGACCCGGATCTCGCCGGACTGGCTTTCCAGTGAGCTTCGCACGAGCCCAGCAAGGGTGCGAGGCGAGCGTTGCTGGGCGATCGACTGCACGACCTCTTCGTGCTGCGCATCCCGCACGTCGCGGTAGCTGCGAGCGAGCACCCCGGCAAGACTACGCTTGAGCAGCACCGCCTCCGGCTCCGCCTCGAGCATTGCCGTTAACGACAGCGATTCCTCGGCAAGCGCGTCGTCCGGCACCGCGGCGATCGCTACGCTCTCCGAGCGGCTCGGTACAAGGGCGACCCATTCGGAACGGCCGTTGCCGTTCTCACCATTGGCGCCGTGGTGCGCCAGTGCGTCGAGCTCTCGTTCCGTGAGCCGCCCGAGGGCGAAGACCAGCGACTGCGCCACGGCGCCGACATCCTCCGAGCGCAAATACGCCTGGTCCGCCGCCAGCGTGCGCACCCAATCATCCGGCACCGAGCGCGGCTGCCACCACGTCTCGACGAGGTTCTTCTTAATGATGGTCGCCGAGGCGCTTGCCGAGCTTGTCAGGCCGCTCCACCAGATGATGCCGATCACGAGCACGATCACCGCGGAGACCAAGCCGATGCGCGAGTAAAAGTAAATGCTTCGGAAGAAGTCGCGCAGTAGCATGCCAATGTCGTCCGTGCGCTCGTGCGGCGGCTTGCCGTCGGCGCCGGGTGCGGGCTCGGCCCCGCCCGGCTTGATGGGCGCCGCCGCCGCGGGGCGCATCGCCAGCTGCGAGGCGGTGGTGG
>SKZP01000087.1 GCA_007127275.1 Planctomycetota bacterium | reverse complement strand
CGGAATTGTCGCCGCTTCGCTGGCCCTGGCTCTGCAACTTGTGCTGATTGCCTACGTGCACGTCGGCTTGATCGAGTCGCTGAAACGCGCCATTGGGATGAGTGCCGCCGTGTTAAGTGGGGCGCTGTTCTTTTCCGAGGCGGTGACGGTGCACAAGATCCTTGCGGTGCTGTTGATGTCGGTGGGTGTCTACCTCGTGGTCGTGTAACGCGGCACCGTGTTTTCAAGCGTCGATCGAAGCCGGAAACCGTTTACCGCGGCAGCAGCGGACCTTGCAGACACACGCACATAAGCCCACAGACCGCGGCCCTTGGCTCCGTTATCAAGCATTTTTGTTGCCGCTGTAGAGGTACCGTCTTGGTGAGGTGGGTGCACCCGGCTCACGGGGGGCGCAAGATTACACCGTTTCCCGTATGTCGCGCGGGCCTCCGCGCCCGGGGTTGACGCCCTCGTCTGCCCGCTGCGCTACAGAATGCGCGGCGTCGTACTCCGTCCGCGGGACCGAGCGGACGGGTGCGTCGGGCCGCCCTACGACGTGTTTCCATTCGGACGTTGCTACTGCAACGAAAGCCGGATGCATGGCAAGTGGCACGAGCATTGGACGCCAGCCCGTCTGGCGGGTAGAAGAGAACCTGCCTTTACGAGGGGGGAGCCGCAGCCGCGTCAGCATTCAGCCATGTCCGACGACGTTACTCGCGATCTGATCCAAAAGTTTCGAGCGGTTACCCTGGACCGGCTCGAACGGTTGACCCTAGCGGTACTCGACCTTGAAGGGGATCCGTCGCAGCAAGAGGCGCTCGACACGCTCAACCGCGAGCTGCACACGCTCAAGGGCGAAGCAAAGATGATGGGCTTTGCGGATGTGAACCTCGTGGCGCACCGACTCGAGGACATGCTCAAGGGGGCGCAAGGTAGCGGCGCCGAAACCTGGCCCGAGGGGTTGAGCGACTTGATGCTCCGCGGGCTCGACGCGCTCGGCATGCTCGTGCAAAAGACCTCCGCCGAGGGGGAGATGATTGATTTGCACGAGCTGCTGACGCAGTTCGACGAATTCAGCCGCGCGGCCTCGCCGGCGGAGGCAGACGAAGCAGCACTCGGTGCGTTGAGCGCCAGCGAGCTTGGTGAACTTGACCCGGGTGCCGTGCCCACCGAGCCGGATGTGCGGCCGCCCGAGGAAAAGGTGGAGGAGCCCTCCCCCGGAGAGCACACCGAAACGCAAGCCGAAACAACGACGACACCGGAGCTTGCGAATGCCGCGCCGACGAAGAAGCGCGAGCGCTCCCCGACGTCGAAGACAAAAGCGCTGCGTGGCGCCACCGGACGCATCTCGGCAACGACGTTGCTCGAGCGAACCGAAGATACATCGATTCGCATTGACCTCGACAAGCTCGACCAATTGCTCGTGCAGGCAGGAGATTTGATTCTCTCGCACAACCGCTCCGCGCAACGGCTTTCCACGCTACGAGAGTTGCGGGAGAAAGCGGCCGAGCACCTTGAAGCACTCGACGAGTTGACTCGCGAGGCTGGTGGTTTCGACGGGGGCGCATTGGGCGCACGTCCATTGAGTTCCGCGGACGGACACGCTGCGAGCCGCATCTACGGCTCCGGGGAATTCAGTATGCCGAGTCTCTCGGTGTCGAGCGCCACACTTCCATCGCAGGCCGAGGGCCGCCTCGGCGAATGTTTGCGCCAGCTCACCGAGTCCGGCCGCGCCATACACGCGCAACTGGAGCGTGCATACCGCGACGTTCGCGACGACATCTTTCGAGACCGGCAGCAGCTCGAGCAACTGGAGATCAACGTCAAGGAGCTGCGGCTCTTGCCAATTGGAACCGTGCTGCGCCGGTATCCACGAGCGGTGCGGGATCTCGCCCGCGACCGCGAAAAGGAGATGCGCATTGAAATTTTCGGCGAGAGCGTTTCGCTGGACAAGCGCATTCTCGACCAGATCAGTGAGCCGCTTTTGCACCTTGTGCGCAACTCCATTGACCACGGCATTGAGCCGCCGGAGCAGCGTGATGCGGTGGACAAACCGCGTGCGGGATTGTTGCGCCTCGCCGCGCGCAGCGCTGGCGCCATGGTGGAGATCGAGGTGGCCGACGACGGCCGCGGCATTGATCCGACGAAGCTCGTGCGCAAGGCTCAGGAGCGCGGCCTGATTAGCGCGAGCGAAGCGCAGACGTTGAGCGAGGAGCGCGCCCTCGAGTTGATTTTCGAGTCGGGTTTCTCCACCGCCGAGGAGGTGAGCGACATCTCCGGGCGCGGCGTCGGCCTCGACGCGGTACGCAACTCCATTGAGCGCCTCGGCGGCACGCTGCAACTCTCCACCGACGTCGGTCGAGGCACCAGCTTTACGCTGCAGCTGCCGGTGCGCGTCGCCATTGGCAAGGCGCAAATTGTGCGGCTCGGCCAGGAGCGCGTCGCCATACCGAGCGAAGAGATTGAAAAGATCATGCGCGTGCCCGCGGAGGAACTCGTCTCCGTCGGCTCAGGCCGCGGCTTGCCGTATCAGGCGCGTGGCATCCAGGCGCCGGGTCAGATACGGCCGCGCTCGGAGCTTGATGAATTGACCAAGCACGCATCTTACTCGAGCGACGAGCATTCGCTGTTCAACACGAACGTCGAGGAAGAGCTTGTGCCGGTGCTGGGCCTTGCGCGTTTGTTGCGCATGCCCTCGACGACGTCGGAAGAGTGGTGGGAGCTTGCCGTGATCAACCACGGGGGCCGCCGGATTGCGCTGCGCGTCGACGACTTTTTGGGGGAGGAGGAGATCCTGCACCGCCCGTTCGACCCCTTCATGCACGGTGTCACCGCCTTCACCGGCACGACCATTCTCCCCGACGGCAGCGTCACGCCCATCCTCAACATTGTCGAGCTCATGCGCCTCGCCGAGCGCAGCGTACGCGCGCGCAGCCACGACTTCGCCGAGGAAACGGAGCCCGTCGGCGAAACGCAAGACGGCGCGAAGTCCGCCCTGCTCGTCGAAGATTCGGAGATCACCCGCGAGCTGCTAATGGAAATCTTGCGCAACCTCGGCCTGCACGTCGTCGAAGCGAAGAACGGCCGCGAGGGCCTCGAATTGCTGCGCCAGCGCCCGGCCGACTTGATTGTCACCGACATTGACATGCCGGAGATGGATGGTTTCGAGATGCTGGAGCGGCTGCGTGCGGAGCCCGAGTACTACAACATTCCGGTGATTGTGCTGACCACCCGGGGCGAAGATGAAGACAAGCGCCGTGCCCTCGACCTCGGCGCCAACGCCTACCTCGTCAAGACCGAGTTTCAAGAAGACAACCTTGCCGAGACCGTCGCCCGACTCCTCGGCCTGTAGGACGCGGCCCTGCGCTTGCCAGGCTCTCGTCGAACCTGAACCCCCTCGGGCGAAGCCTGAAGGCTTGACACCTTTAAGTCCACCCAATGCAGAGGCGCGGGCTTCAGAAACCCTCTTTGATCCTTTGCCAATTCTCGAAAAGCGACTGCTCGTTCTCCTCGTCGCTCTCCGCCTCGATCCACTCCCATTCGCAGCGTTCAAGATCCTCGCCGCTGGGGTAGGCGCCGGAATCCTGCAATACCTCG
>SKZP01000021.1 GCA_007127275.1 Planctomycetota bacterium | reverse complement strand
GGCCCGTGGGCCGCACCGTAAACGTGCCCAGTGGCCCCCGGCCCAGTGGCCGCACCGTAAGCGTCCCCACGGGCCGCAGCCCGTGGGCTTGGCAAACCGCGAATCCTTAACATGACCGGGATTAGCGCAGCACGTGCGCGTAGGGGACTTCGGTGACCCGCGTGTGCGCGTGGCGGTGGCCCCAGCGGCCGTCGTCGCCGTAGGCGTCGCCGTGATCCGCAAGCAGCATCCAGAAACTGCGCTCGCCGCGACGGCGCTTGTGCACCGCCTCGATCAACGGCGCAAGCGCCCCGTCGGCGTAGGCCAACGCCGCGCGCTGGCTCTCGACGCTGTCTTCGCTCGCCCCCGGCAGATACATCGCATGCGGCACATGCGTTGCCGAGATGTTGACGTACAAGAACAGTCGCCGCTGCGGGCCGAGCTCGGCAAGCCGGCGCACGCACCACGACACTTGCGCATGCGTCGAGTCGCGCTGCGTGTGGGCGAACGCCGGCTGCCAGACCGCCTCGGCGAACATGCTCGGCAACACGCGGCCGAGGGGATTGCGCCCGTTGAAGAAGCTCACGCCCCCGACGCAGAGCGTGTGGTAGCCGCGGCTTGTGAGCCCGTCGAGCATGTTCGCCCCTTCCTCGTCGCGGAACACGCAGGTGGTGCCGTCGGTGGTGCGTGCCCCGTCAAAGGCCATCGCGAACAAGCGCGGCTCCCGGTGACGGCCCGGCGGCGTCGGCAAGAACCCGTGGAAGAAGGCCATGTGCGCCGCGAGCGTAAACGTCCCGGGCGACTCGCGTCGCTGCCACCCCATCGGCCCGAGCAGCCGCGCGACATTCGGCGTCTCTCCTGCCTGCCAGGCCGCAACGGCGGTGTCGTAGCGCAACGAGTCGAACACGACCATCACGAGGTCATGCTCGCCGACGATCGCATTCATGTTCGGCCGCCACCCCGTCGGCTCACCGCCCCCAAGGGGGTTGTCCTCGTTGCCGGAACCGAGCAGTACCGCCACGTCGCGACCTCCTTTCAAACCTACGAGACCCCAAGTCGTGGAAATGTCCTACCAAGCCCACCGGCTGCGGCCCGTGGGTCCGTGCATCTCCGGCGCTTGACCCAGGGGCCGCGGCCCCGTGGGCTTGGAAGAATTACGTTTCCCCACTTGCGACATGCACGGCGTTTCGTCTGCGCGGTTGTCGGCACCGCGGCGCCGAAGTAGAGTCGACGAGGAGCTCGGGCATGGTGCTCGAACGTTGGATTCGTTGCAAGCGGTGTGTGTGGGGAAGCCACGCTGAGGACGACAGGCGATGAATCATCCCGACGAAGACGGACGCAACGACGCTCCGGCACAACGAGCGAATGAGGACTCTCACGCCCTGCCGCAGCGACACTTCGCAAACCTCGAAGCCTCGCAGCGCGACAGGGGCAACGGAGAGCGGAGCGAGCCCGGGCCACCGCCACCCGAAGCCGAGCAACTCGGTGCGCAAGCCGCACGGCAAGCAAACGGCGAAGAAGGCGCCGGCGGGGCGCCGGGCGAGCCGCCGTCCCTGTACGACCAAGTCGTCGGCGCGTGCCGCAGTGTTTACGACCCGGAGATTCCGGTCAACATTTACGACTTGGGCCTGATTTATACGATCGATGTGCGCGACGACCAAAGCGTACACGTGCAGATGACGCTAACCTCGCCGGCTTGCCCGGTTGCCGGCACGTTGCCGCCGGAGGTGGAAGATCGCATCCGCGAGGTCGAGGGGATTACTGGGGCGACCGTCGAAGTCGTCTGGGATCCGCCGTGGCATCCGGGAATGATGGCCGAGGACGCCGCCCTCGAACTGGGCTTCATGTAACGAGCAGCGGCGAACGTCGGTTACGGGCTCTTCGACTGTAGCAACGGCTCCACCGCGTCGGCGACGTCTTGCAAGGCACTGCTTGCGTAGCCCTGGAGGATTTCGACGTAGTAGGCGAGGCGTATGTCGGTGTCCGCGTTGGCTTTCTCTTCGTCGTCGATGGCGACGATTTGCGCCGCCGCGTCGACGAACAGCGAGCGAAGTTTGGCGATGAGGCCGGTGTTTTTGCGTAGCAGCCGCTCGTATAGCTCTCCCTTTTCGAGGCCGAACGCCTCGGCGACACGTGCGCGCGCGCGGCGCTCCGCTCGCCGGGCCTCGGCACCGTGTTCTTTGGCGGAGATCTGCTTGCCGCTCGGCGCTTCCTGTTCGTCGTTCAGCAGTTCGCGGAAGTACGCAAGCAGCAGTTGCCGCTCCTCGTCCGTGAACTCGACCGCGGAGGAGGTCGCTTGGGTGGTGTCGAACAGCGCGAGCAGTGTATTGCGAAACGCCCCCGAGACGGCGAGGAACGGCCCGTCTTCGTAGGCTTGGGCTTCCCCACCTGGAATGCGACCGTTCTCATCCAACTCTTTGATCGTGTCGGACATCGCGTGCAGCTTGTCGCGATACCGATCGCGCAGGAAGCTCTTGATGCAATCCTTGCGAAGCTTTCCGAAGAGAAACGTGTGAAAGTATTGCTTCTTGCCCGACTCCCCTTCGCGCTCGTAGTTCTCAAGCAACCCTTGCCACAACGTGTCGTTGCACCAGATATCAATGGCCAAGTCGTTCGCCGCTTGCTGCGCGAACTCGCGGTGCCTCGGGCCTAGCTGATAGCGCATCGCGATGCGGCACATCGTGATGATCGCCGGCATATAGCGTGTCTTGAGCTCGTAAAGGTATTCCTGGTTCAGCCACGAGGTTTGGGTCACCGGTGGCTTTACGTCCTTGCCCTGAAAGGCGTGCTCCATGCGCACCATCAACTCGGTGAGCCGAGTTTGATTGGCCGTGATGCCCGAAAACGCGTTGCTGCTTTTCATTGCGTTCGTGGTGCCCATATCCGCTCTTTCTAGTGTTGTGTCCTGGCCAAATCTTCGGGTCGAGCACCTGCGCTCGACTGTGCTTCGTTGTCGTCGGTTGCGCTGCTCAACGTGCCCAATGGTACGCCGGCGTAGAACAAGAGAACGTCCGCGGTGGCTCCGCGACGCATCACTCGTCCCCTGCGCGCCGAAGCTCGAGGGGTGTATACCCTTGGTTGATGAGCCGGCCCGCGTGGTCGTAGGCGTTGACCTTGATCACGTAGCGACCCTGCGGAGAGCCGCTAGGGGCGGCGAGCGTGAGGTCGGCTGTACTCGCGCCGCGGGAAAGTTCCTGTTCGGCACGGGCGACCTCGCGCTGATTGGCGGCGGCGTGGTTGCGGCGCATACCTTCGAGCACCGCCGACTCGCCGGCTTCCTCGAGCGAAGGCAACTCTTGAATCTCCTCGACATGCATACGGCGGTTCGCCTCGAGCCGCGCCGTGACCTTCACCGCCTCGTCGGGCAAGTCCGTCAGCTGCAACAAAAACGGCTCCCCGACCTCGGGACTCTCGTTCGAAAGACGCATCTTCTCCGTGGCGAGCTCCCTCGCGTAGGAGATGCGCACCGTCGGATCCCCCATCAGGTTGTACATCCAGAGGTGGCCGCGCTTTGACTCGGTGAAGCCCTCATGCGGATCCAAGTTGTATTGGCGCATCAACATCGGCGGATACGGCAACCGCTCGGTGAGCATGCGGCGCT
>SKZP01000481.1 GCA_007127275.1 Planctomycetota bacterium | reverse complement strand
GGGCTCCGCCGCCACCGAACTCGCCTGGCGTCTGCGCGGCGCCTCCCCGCAGAGTTTCCGCTCTCGCGACGTGCATGGTCAGCGCGTCGGTTTGCAAGCGGCCCGCGACTACGGTGCCAAGCTCCTCGAGAAACTTCGCGACAAGGAACCGAGGGAGGTCGCCGACGAGGACCGTAAGGAACTCGGCCTGCTTTTCGGCACCTACGTCTTCGACGAGATCCTCTCGACGTACGGGGCGGATCACTTCCGCGTCTGCGGCTACGGGCTACGCTTCGGCGCCGCCGCCTACCTACTCGAAGGGGGCACCTTCCCGCCGACCGACTTGGGCGACGAGTCCGCCGAACCGGTTCAAGCTGCAAAGATTGCGAAGGCAGAAGACGAGTAGACGGCACGCCCTCCGCTCGTTGACGTGACGCAACCGCCGTACCCCGCGGATCTGGGAACATGCCCACATCTGCGGGTACGGATGGGTAGTCGCCATTGGTTCCGAAGCTCCGCCGCGGTCTAGTGTTGCGTCATGGCCCAAACTCGGGTTGCGTGCAGCGAGCAAAGAGTGTGCGAGGCGGAGGACGTTGGGCAGCGGAGC
Source organism: Planctomycetota bacterium (assembly GCA_007127275.1). Lineage (GTDB taxonomy): Bacteria > Planctomycetota > UBA8742 > SKZP01 > SKZP01 > SKZP01. The sequence continues at coordinate 2,998 of SKZP01000481.1, read as the reverse complement.
GTAGCCACGTTGAGCGGAGACGACGACAACGCAGCCCCGTCGAGCGCAGCAGTCCAACCCCTAGATCAAGCCCCTGACGAAGCACTAGGCTCCGCGACGCTACGCTTTGTCCTCGCCGTCGTCGTACTCGTCCTCCGCGTCGTCTTCCAACTCGAGAGAGCTCGGCGCGCCAAGTTCGCGTGCGAGGTCGAACAGTTTCTGGACGTCGAACGAAAGCTCATCCGGCGACACCTCCATGGAAACGAGCAACGCTTGCTGCAGCCAATGCCAGGCGCGCTCGGCCTCCGCCTCCCGCATGGCAAGCAGGGCAAGGTGGAACGCGGCGTCGGCGGCCACCGGCGCGTCTCCCAAGTCCTGCGCCTCCTGCACGGCCTGCTCGAACGCATTCTCGGCACGGTCGAATTCTTCTTGTGCGGCGTAGATCTGACCCATGCTCAGCGCAACCCACGGGCGGCGCTCCGCCTTCGCCTCCGCCTCGTCTTTCGCCTGCTGCAACAGCTCGAGGCCGCGCTCGTAGTGCTGCAACGCCGCTTCCTGCTCGTCGAGCTCCTCGAGCACAAGCCCCAGGTCGCGCAGCGTCCGGGCAAGGCCGACGTTGTCGCCGAGTCGCTCGAAGGTGTCGCGGTTTTCCTCGAGCACGACGCGGGCCTCTTCGTGCTCTTCCTGGTCAATGTGCGTGCGGGCAATGTTGTGACGCACGCGTAGAACGCTGTCGGTCTCGCCGAGTTGCTCGAACAGTCGGAGCGCCTCGCGGAACGACTCATGCGCCTCGGCAAAGCGCTCTTGCCAGCGGTAGGTTTGCCCGAAGTTGTTTCGCAGCGAGGCCACCCCGCCGATGTCGCCGAGCGCCTCGTAAACCTGCAAGGCCTCGGCGTAGACCTCCTCCGCTTCCTCGTCACGCTTGAAGGAATTGAGCAGCGTGCCCAAGGTGAGCAGTTGTGCGGCCTGCTCGTCGTAATCCCCGCAGGCCGCGAAATTCTTCGCGGCGTCGCGGTAGTACCGCACCGCAGCATCCCCTTGGCCCGTCAACGCTTCGTAGCTGCCGAGGCCGGATTGCGCCCTGGCGAGCATGTGCGTGTCGGCGTGTCGCTGCGCAAGCGCATACATGGCACGCAGTTGGGCCTCGATCGACTCCATGTCCTCCTCGTCCAGCGCCATTTCACTGAGCTGAAAACGAGCGTCCCCTTCAATTCGAAACAGCCCCGCCTCGGCGGCGTCACGAGCAATGCTGTGCAGTTCCAAGCGGCTCGACTCGAGTTCGCGGGGCGGCGTCAGGATCTCGAAGTCGACCGTTTCCATGCGAATGCGCAACTCCAGCGCCGTGTCGCCGGCGTCGTGCGCGAGGCTTCGCGCTTCGTCGAACGCCTCCTCGACGCTGCCGACCAGCGGCTCCGCGGCACCGTTGACGCCGGGCGAGGCCTCGCCACTGCCGACATGCTCGTCGAGCACCCCCTCGCTAAGCATGGCGAGAGCAATCCCGAGGTAGTGCGCTGCCTCCTGCGAGGTGGAGTCGTCCTCGCCCAGCGGCTCGGGCTCGGCCTTGGCGACTTTGAGCGCCTCGGTTCGTGCCGACTCGACCGGTGCCGACGGCAACTGGGCAATCAACGGCCCGAGTCCCATGGCGCCTTGGTTGCGCCACCCATCCGGCAGGCCCACCGCGGGGTAGGTGCCGTGGCGCCACTCGTCCTTGCGAGCCTTTACATCCAGAAAGACCGGGAGGACGCGCGTCAGCTTGCCGCCGTCGCTCTCGCGCTCCACCTCGGCACAACGCTCCGCCCAATACAACGCACCGAGAAACGCGGCACTGCTCTGGGCCGACGGCGTCAGCGCGAACAACGCCACTTCGCTGCGGAAGATCCGTGCGGCAACCTGCTCCCACGTGTTCGGCTCGACGAAGCGCCCGCGCGGTACTGTGGCAAGCACGACCGGATAACCGGCCGCACCCAACGCCTCGACGAGTTGCTCGGCAGAGGCACGCTCTTGCGCGTCGCCGTCGGTTGCCACGAGCAGCCACGGATTCGTGCGAGGAGTTTCGGCATGGGACATGGAGGTGTCTCTCTGATTTGATCAAGCAGCAATAAAGGAGATTCAAGGCGCGAAACGAGCGCACGAGGTGCGGCGGCGGATTGTACCGAGCACAGCCTGCAACGACGAGTGCGCAAGCTGGAAAACGACCCGCAGTCGTCTCTCTCCCGCGGAGGCCCGCATACCCTTGTCCTGCCCGGCACGCAGAGGACACCACTTCCACCTGCGCAAGCACTCGTTCCCATTCCCCACCCAAACCCCTTTCACTGCGGATTCGTAGGTCCTGCCAAGCCCACGGGCTGCGGCCCGTGAGTGGATCACGGGTGGATCACGGGTGGGTGGATCACCCGTGGGTGGATCACCGTGGGTGGTTTACAAGTGCGAGCCGCGGGCCGCAGCGGACCGCAGCGGCGGGCTGGCTTATCACGAATCCCGTTCGACAAGGGGTTTGGAAACGGCACGAATGCGCTTGACGGGCGTTTCGGTTCAGCGGGGTTTTTGGCAAGAAGGATTCTCGGCCGACATGGCAGGCGGTACATTCGTTTTGGTGGTATTCCCCGCTTGATTGCGCCACAGCCAATGACGACACCCAACCACCAAAATCCCACCTCACCCCCCGGCGGGCAGAACGACGACGAGGGGGATGTTGCGCCCTCGAGCGCGGAGTCCCGCGAGGCCGGCGCGACGACCCCCGGGGGCCGTGACAACGCCGAGCCGGGCGCGACGTCCGACGGTGAAGCCAGTTCACACGACGCCGAGAGCAGTGGCTCCGAGTCCGACGTGCAGAGTTCCGGCGAGACACCCATCGACGAGGGCAATGATGGAGCGCCACCGCCCCCGGACGAGGGTGGAGGTGCGGACGCCGGCGCGGGTGATGAGTCCGAGCCGCGACGCAAACGGTGGAATCCGTTGCTGGATCTCACGACCCGGCGCCCGGTCGGCGTGCTTGTGCTCGTCGTCGCCGTATGCGTCT
>SKZP01000483.1 GCA_007127275.1 Planctomycetota bacterium | reverse complement strand
GAAGCGGTCGCTTTCGGTCATCACCACATTAAAGTCGACCTCCGCCTCGACATCCTCCGGATAGTCGAGATCAAGCACCGCTTGCGTGCCGACGATGCCAACGGAGACGGCAGCCACCGCTTCCTTGAGCGGGGTCGTCTCGGAGTCGAGCAGGCCCTGCGTTTGCATGTCCGCCAGGCAATCCGCAAGTGCCACGTAGGCGCCGGTGATCGCCGCGGTGCGGGTGCCGCCGTCGGCTTGGATGACGTCGCAGTCCACGTAGATCGTGTGCGGACCGAGGCGGTCGAGGTCGACCACGGCGCGCAGGCTGCGGCCAATGAGCCGTTGAATCTCCTTTTCGCGGCCGCCGCTTCGCCGGGCGCTACGTGTGCTTGTCGACGCAGGCAACATGGAATACTCCGCGGTCAGCCACCCGCCGCCGCTCTCGGCGCGAAAGCCGGGCACCCCGGGCTCGGCGATCGCCGAGGCAAGCACCTTCGTGTCGCCGCTGGAGATTAGCACCGAGCCCGGCACATGTTTCAGAAAGTGCCGCTCCATGGAGACCGGCCGCAGTTGTCCCGCGGCCCGTCCGTCGTGTCGCAATCCGCTCCCGCTCATTCCACGTCTCCTCGCAGCATTAGGTGCCAGAACTTGCGGGTAAAGATGAGAAGCCGCGACACGACTGCGGAGCGCGCCCCGCGAGCGGGCCGCGAAGAGGATGCACGGGGGGCGCGACACCCTTGGGGCGGAGTCACACACTGACGTGCGAACGCGCGAACCGCGCGTCTCATCCGGCTGCGCCTCCGAGTCGCGGCCAAACACGAGTCTTGCCCGCGGTGCTGGGTAGGTGATCCGACCATCAGCATAGCATGGCATGACACGCGACGTTTATGAACCGTGTCGAGCTGAGGTTCGCCGAGGCTGCGAACGCCGTGCCTTCCGCAGATTGGGAACCGTTGCACCTACAATCCCACGGGCTGCGGCCGACTTCGGCCGACTGCGGCCGGCTGCGGCCGACTGCGGCCCAAGGGGGCATGTCGACCGTCGCGGCCGACCCACGGGCCGCAGCCCGTGGGCTTGACCGCGAAGATCCCTCATCTGCGGAAGACACGGGCCGCGACCCGCGACGTGTGAGCTTGACATCTCGATAGGTGCGGCGGAAGATGTACGGAACTCGCCTTTCCGCATGCGGCCGTGCTCTCGGCTCTGCTACGCTCCCGTCTCGCGACCCGTTTTTGCGCTATGTGGATTGTGAAAAACATGCTCAAGGCGACCCTGCTGCTTCAGGACTTGCAGGTGAAGATTGCTGCGGGAGATTACTTCGACGTGGACACCGTCGGACGCGAAAAGGCGGACGAATCCATGTCGTTGGCGCTCGCCTTCGAAGAGGGGTATTTGCAGAACGTGAAAAAGGAGGGAGCCGACGGTGAGAAGTCGCTGACCCCAGGGGCAGCGGCGTTGCAGGCCAATCAGGAGCAGGATTCCATTGCCAAGCAACTCGCCGAGCTGCGCCAACTCGTTGCGCAACAGCAGCAACCGCAACAAGTGCCCGCCGAGGCCGCAAGCGGCAACAACAATCTCGCCGCGGAGATGAAGGAGGCCATGTCCTCCATGGCCCAGGAACTGGCCGGCAGCCTGCGCGAGCAAATGTCGCAGCTCGCGCAGCAACGTCAAGCCGTGGTGGCGGAAAAGCAAGAGATCATGGCGAGCTCGCAAATGGACGAGTCGGAGATGCAAGCACGCCTCGCCATGCTGGATAACAAAGAAGCGGAGCTTCAGACCAACCTCGAAGAGCTTGGTCGTCACATTGGCAACAGATCCGAAGGCGAGGGGGACGCCTCTGCCATGGCCGACCTGCTCGACGACCTCTAGCACGCGTGAGGCCGCTCGCTCCGGCGCGGTTCGTGCTTGAGCCGCACCCGGGGGCGCCCACTGGCCGGACGTCCCAACTCACCTTATTCGGTAGGTACCTCAACGAGAGCCATCAGCGGTGAATCAGCACCTGAAAGTCAGCCCCCGGTCACACGGCTGCAAACGAAAGAAGCCGCTTTGCATGAGCGGCACTCATGGGGACGCGGCATACCGTGCCGTCATGTGTGGGCTCGTTGTCGTTGCATGTTTCGGGAGCTTGGCGCTCGTCGGCTGCGCGGTACACGCCGACGTGGAAACGGTGGAGCGACTCGAGCGAGCACCGTCGCACCATCTCGAGGCGAACAGTCATTACGCCTACGGCATGCGCGCCATCTCCGGACAGCGCCACGGTTTTGAACTCGGCACCGGCGGCGCCGACGGCGACGGGCGCCACTGGGCGGCAACCGGACTTTCGGGCGTGCCGTACCGCTACAGCTACGCCGAAGGAGACGAGCAGCCAGAGATTGAGGTTGTCGCCGTTGCCTCTCAGGTTGCCGGAAGTGCGGCCGTTCAGCGCGACGTTTTGCTCGCGGAGGAAGGGCACGAAACGTGGTTGATCAGCCGCATGCGTGTCCCGGTGGACAGGAACCGCACCGAGCAAGACCGCACGCGGCTGGAGAGTGGCGCCGCCTACGAAGCCCTGGTACGCGCCGACCTGGCCCACCACGACGGACCGGAGCGCGCCCGTTGGCGGGCCCTGCGCAATGTCCTCGAGGAGCACTTTGAAGGGCGGCACGGCAGCTTCACCGGGACGGTCTACCTGTTACGGTGCGATCCGCAGGTCAACGAGCCAGCCGACGCGACGGTTGCCCCCTCGGCCAACCGCTACTTGAGCAACTTCCGCCTGCACAACGCCGCCGGCGGCCCTTACCTAGACTTCGACGCAACCCTCGTCGTCTCCGAGCACGAGTGGGATGAGCCGGACTGGCTAGACGACGACAAGGAGGTCGACGACGTCCTCGAAGAACTGTACCGACTCACCGGCTAGCCGGAGACTGCGGGTAGCCACTCACTTTTAGCCCCACAGGGGCTGCCAAGGCAGCCCAAGGCGGCGGCCGGAATGCCGAAACGGTTTTGGGATTCCACGCCCAACGAGAATCTCCCACCCCTCGAATCCCAAAGGGGGGGGGAACCGGCTGGTGGGGAGGAATCCCGGCTCGTTACGGCGTTTTAAACCTCTTGTCGAATGGAATTCGTAGTAAGCCCGCGGGCCGCGGCCCGTTGTTCGCACCGGAAGCCACCCACGGGCCGCAGCCCGTGGGCTTGGTAGAGTTGCGAATCCGAATTTCAAACTCCGCCTTGCACAGCCTTCGCTCGAGACGCTCAACTTCGGAAGTAGTTTTCAACAGTTCTTTAGCGGCGGAGCCCTTGCAGCAGGGTGTTGCGTGCTTGCGAGTCCAGCGAATCTTCCTCGTCGACGACGTCGGTATACTCGACGGTGACGACGCACTCGACGTACCGGCGCTCGCTCCAGGCGGCGAAGGCGTCGCCGGAGCTCACACGCATGGCGACGTCGACATGGAGAAAGCCGTCGGTATCCACATGCGTCAGCGTAAGCCGAGTCAGCTGCCAGCCTTCCTCCGTGCCTGTGGCGCTTTGCTGCTGCGACCAGCCCTGCGTGGCAAGGGCCGCTTTGAGTTTGGCCTGCAGGCTTTCTCGCACGTCCTCGGGTTGCACGTCGGCGCCGACGTGGGCG
>SKZP01000249.1 GCA_007127275.1 Planctomycetota bacterium | reverse complement strand
TCTCGGGATTGGTACTCGCTGCGCCGCCGGGCCAGTTGTGCGAGCGCCTCGACCGTTGCATGATCCTCGTTGCTCACCGCGAATGCATCGGTATTGGACCTTGCGCCTATCAACGTCTCGAATTGGTCCCCAAGTTGCGCACGCAGTGCGACGAGGTGATTGTGACTACGCCAACGGTTGTCGAGCAAAGCCAGCGCCGAGTCAATCTGGTTCGTGTAGTGCCTTGCGAACCGAACGAAAAAGATGCGAACCCAGTGGGTCGAATCGAAGTGGAATGTAACGTCGAGAACCTCGTTGCCGTCGGCAGTACTGTACGTGTAGCCCTGCCCGTCCCGTCGCTCGAAGGAAACACGTACCTTGGTTCCGAAGGCGCCCGAGAGCAGGTCCTCGTGTTTGCAAATCGTCGCCAACGACTCGAGGTGCGACTCCATTGCGTTGAAAATCTGGGACTGATCCGCCGCGACAAGCGCATCTCGGTAACGAACGAGAAACTCGTACCCGGGATCTTCCGGCACGAACCTGTTTACCCAGTCGCAAAACGCCACGTCCCACGTTTGCAACGCCTCGCGAAGGGTTCGGTTGTTCGGTTCGAGCACCTCGTCCTGAGTTAGCGGCAAGTAGTCCGTCCCTTCTTGCTGAAGGGCATGCACGAGGTGTTCGTCCCCCCTGGCCCAGTGACGCAGGCGTTCGTGGAACAGTTGTTTCAGGGCCGCATTGTTAATGCCGGCTTGCAGCACGAAAGCGTCGCGCTTGATGCGGTCACGAAACTGGGCCTCCATCTTGGCGAACATGTCTGCACGTTGCGGTAATGTCATGGTGCTGACAATCAGCACGTTCGGCAGGGCGTTGTACAGCTCGGCAAGGTGGGCAAAAAACTTGTTCATGTCCTGGTCGTTAGGGTTGAAGCGCTGCCTCGCTTCAAACTGATCGAAGGCGAATACGAACACCTTCGTTGCGCTCGGCTCCCCGTCTCGTGAGACCAGCTTGTCGGACACCTCCTTTTCGAACAGCGAAATCAGAATCTTCAACACGTCCGCAACTTCGAACTGGGACTCGACGCTTGCGTCGACGTCGAACTTGCTCCAGACGAACTTCTTGGCGGCGGCAATACTCTCCTCGTTCACGCGACGGCCGCAGAGCCAGTGGACGACGTGGTGGCGCTCCGTCGGGTCGAGGTAGCGCAGGAGAACCTGAAGAACCAGCACCTGAAACGGCGAGGCGGCGCGCGGGAGGTAGATCTCGGAAAGGAATTCCCCAATACGAATCGGGTCGAGATAGGCGAGCACCTTGCGCTGGCGCGCCTGGACGAGGTCGCGGATGCGGCGGTAGGACGAACGGAACGAGAACAGCCTCGCGAGGCGGCTGCCGACGTTGTTGCGCACGAAGTGGCGCAGCTCGTTCGGGTGCTGGCTCAGCAAGAACTCGAGGCCGTGAAACAGCAAGTCCTCGATCTTGCGCCCCAAGTGATCCTCGGCGCCTGCCGCATTCGCCTCGGCGACGTCGGTGTTGGCCGCGTTGCCGGCGACCTCGGCACGTGCTGCATCACCAGCCTTGCCGGCGTTGCGCGCCGGGGCGAGGGCTCCGAGCACCGCATCCAGCAGTCGCGCGTTGAGCTCCTCGATCTTGAAGAAGTTGTCGACGCCGACGTAGACGTACTGACTATCCGCGGACTTGCTTCGATGTTCGAGCGTCTTCAGCAGGTGCGACTTGCCGACGCCGGGATCCCCGGCGAGCAATACGACGCTCGAGACCCCGCTGCTGGCGATGTTGCGAATCTCGCGCTGGATGCGCTCGCGGACCTCTCGGTGGATCTCCTCCACGTCGAGGGGTTCTTTGTAATAGGATTGCACGCGGTCCGAAAACGGCGTGACGTTGCCACTCTCCGGCGAACCGAAGATCTGCCCGGTTCGCGAATACCGGCGATAAATCTCCTGTAGCGCGCGCTGTCGGTTGAGTTCGTGCTCGTTGTCGTGGGGCGGAGCGGTTTCGTCCGTCATCGGCGCATCTCCTCGGGCCAGTACACGTAGTAGCGCAAACGGTCGCGCTCGTCGCGAATCCCCAGCGTCGGCTCGGCCACCGCTTGCGGGTCGTTGGCAATGCGCAGCTCGAGTTCGCGGCGCTGCCACAGCCGCTGCAATTCTTCGTGCACCTCCTCAAGGGTCAGTGCGTCGTTCCATTGGCGTGCCTCGCGATAAATCTCGGGGATGTCGACAATTCCGTCAGAGTACTCGCGCATCATCCGGAGCTTCCCGTAGGCCTCACGAAGCAACCCCGCAACGGGCTTCGGGCCTCGACGCGCCGCCCCGTTGCCGGTGGCACCGCCGGAGGTTTCGCCAAGCACGCTCGAGATACGTGCCTGCAGCGGCTCGAGCGTGTCTTGCACCTGTTGCACCAGCGCGTCGCGGGTCCGCTTCATCTCCGCGGCAAGCTCCTGAAGCCCTTCCCGTTCCTCGGCACCGAGTGCCTCCGCGGCACGCCGCTCGGCCGGCGACGCCTGCTCGTTGAGCCACGCCTCCCCCTGCTCACTCAGCCCCACGTAGGTGACTGCCTTGCTACGCGGCGTACCCTTGGCGGTCTTTGCAACGGAGCCGTCGGCGTTGAGCACCGGCTCCTTCTTTTTCGTGGTGGCAATCAAGCCCGCCTTGGTCGCCGCCGCAAGCTCATCCTTGAACCCTTTGAGAACGGCGTGAGTCTTAGTGATCGGTTCCGGCCCCATCGCCCGAAGTACGAGCAGCAGGACGGCTTGTTCACGCTCGGACATCTCGGTCATTGCGGTTTCCTCTTTTCGTAGATTTTGCAAAGTGCCCTGACTATATGCGGAAGACTTCGAGCTTGCAAACTCAAACCTGACTCGCCGGCTGGATGCGCGCGGAAACCCACTGACGCCGCCGGTGGGCTTGCTGGATCACCGAGTGATCACGTTCGAGCGACTGCGCCCGAGAGCCGTCCATACCTCGGATTTGCAGGTTCGGCGGGGGAAGGATTGACGAAACATGGCAAACGCAGGGTGCAGACCCTGAGAGGAGAAGCACGGAATCACGGGGCTTCGACTCGCAGGCTGGCACCCTGCGCGCCTTGGAAAAAAAGTTTCGTTTGGAGCCGCTGTGCTCGCCGTTGTGGCGTTGTCGTTGGTTGTGGCGGTGGTGCTACTCTTGTTTCTTGCCTTGGGCGGCGACGGCGGCTTGGGCTTGCTTTACCGCTTCGGGGTCGCCGAGATAGTAGCTTTCGATCGAGGTTAGGTCTTTGTCCAACTCGTAGATCAGCGGAATGCCCGTGGGGATGTTCAGGCCGACGATCTCGTCGTCGCTGACGTTGTCGAGGTACTTGACCAGCGCACGCAACGAGTTGCCGTGGGCGCAAATCAGCACGCAGCGGCCGGTGCGGACCATGGGGGCGATGGTATCCACCCAGTACGGCACGAAGCGCTCCACCGTCTGCTTGAGTGCCTCGGTGCGCGGCAGCGTGCGTGCGTCGAGCTCGGCATAACGCGGGTCATTGCAGGGATGGCGCTCGTCGTCCTCGGCGAGTTCCGGCGGCGGCGTGTCGTAGCTGCGGCGCCAGATTTTCACCTGCTCCTCGCCGTGCTTC
>SKZP01000432.1 GCA_007127275.1 Planctomycetota bacterium | reverse complement strand
GCACGTCGACGCGCCGTTGCGGCTGCGCACCCTGCCGGCGTTGCGCCGCGCGCGCCGCGTGCTTGCGGAGCAGGTCGCCGCGTACCGACCGGATGTGATTCACGCACACATGTTCGGCGCCATGCTCGTCTTGCAAGGGGCTCGCGTGGGTAAAACGCCCGTTATACAAACCGTGCACGGCAATCTGCCGTGGTTTTCGCCGCGCGGTACGCGTTCGTGGATGCAATACGCGGTGACTCGGCGCTTCGCCCGGCGGATCGCACGAATCACGGTCGCCATCTCGGAGAGCGTACGCAGGCAAACGCAGACGGCGCTGGGGCTCTCCGCGCAGCGGTTGCGCACGGTGCCAAACTTCGTGGAGCCGCTCCCCGCCGTGCTCGCATCCGGTCGCACTCGGGAACGCGCGGCCGAGGTGCCGCGCATCGGTTTCGTCGGGCGTTTGCAGCTTCGGCTGAAAGGGCTCGACGTGGCGGTCGCGGCGCTTGCACGGCTTCCGCATGCGCGGATGACCGTTCTCGGCGACGGGCCGGACCGTCCCGCGTTCGAGCGGCTGGTGCGCGAGCACGGCCTGGAGGAACGGGTGGAGATGCGCGGAATGCGCCGTGACGTGTATGCCCAGCTGCGCGACATGGATTTGTTGTGGGTGCCGTCGCGTGCCGAGGGATTCGGGCTGGTTGCCGCGGAAGCGGCGCTCATGGGCCTGCCTGTGATTGCCTCGAACGTCGGTGGCCTCTCCGAGGTAGTACGCGACGGAGAAACCGGCCGCCTGATTCCGTCCGGCGACCCCCGGGCGCTGGCCGAGGCGACGCAAGCATTACTGGCCGACCCGGCAACGTACCGGCGCCTTTCCGCCACCGGCATTGCCCATGCAGAGGCAACCTTTACAAGAGAACGCGCCGCGGACGAATACCTTGCCTTGTATGCCGAGCTGGCCGGCATCGCCACGTGAACGCCTTTCAATGCGGCTCTGAACCAAGCAGCGTCCAACGCAATTGGGAATTGCGCCGTTGCTCGACCGGTTCGGCCGCGCGCGGAATTCCTTCGCTACCAAAGATTTCGGCGGCGCGACCTCCCAATGGGCAGCGGCCGAATCCAGACCCAAACGCAATCAACGCAGATCTCCGCACCGTAGGGCGGACCTCCGCGCGCAACAACCAATCAGGAAGCGTCGGCGCCCGACCCGTACGCTGCAGTAGTACGGGCCGCAGAACTCCGCCCTCAGGACGAATCAGGCGGCAGGAAGGCCCGTTCTACGGACCTGTTTCCCTCCGTGGTTACTTCTGCAACGAATGCCGGTCACAGCCGCGCACGCCCCGTGACCTTGCCCCCAATCACTCCTGATTTCCGCCGGCCTGCTCGTTGGCGTCAAAGCCGGGATCTGCAATCTCTTCGACGTACCAGCGCTCGTCGATCTGCACGAGCGTCATGCGCTGCTTCGGTTTGCGCAACTGCTCCGCGAGCGCGCGGACGAAGCGACGCAACGAGGGGCCGTGCTCGTCGAAGTAGCGCTGGATCTCCTCCTCGGCAAGTTCCGCGTCGCGCAGGCTCTCTAGCAGGTCGTCAAGCGCAGCGGCAATCATCTCGTTTTCGTCGACCTCGACGTCCCAGTCGTAGTACGTGTAGGCACGCCGCGGCCGTTCTTCGTCGCGACGTGTCTCGCCGACCTCGAGCTCACTGATCGTCAGCGCCTCCATCAGCCGTTCGCCTTGGCGGTCGAAGGAGGCCCGCTCTTCGGGGGGCACCACCCGACGTACCTTGTTCGGCTCACCGGCACGTATTCCCTCGAAAAACACGCGGCTTGCCTCCGAAGGCGTAGCGGCCCCCTCCGGCTCGTTCGCCTCCAGCGCGTCGCCATTGCGGTCATTCTCCTGCGCCATGGCCGCTGGCAACAGCACAATCCCCAACAAGGCGACCGACACGGCCGCAAGGGGTACCGTCGCTGTAAAACGAAGGATGCGTTGCAACATGAGTATACTCCTTTGCTTGCAAGATCTCGCGTTGCCAAAGGCTTGCGTTGCCAAAGGCTGGCCTTTGCATTGCAAGTGCGTGGGTACGCGCGGTCGCGTCACTCGCGGGTACCGTCGTACCGTTATCACGGTATCAGCCCACTCTCGAGCGCACCCTAGTTTCCCCGAAATTGTTTGGCGGCGAGCCACGTACGCGAATCCCGAATGCCCCCAATCCCCGTCGCGTTTGGGATTCGTAGGGTTGCCAAGACCACGGGCTGCGGCTCGTGGGTATGCGTACAGTGCGGCCACGGGGCGCAGCCCGTGGCCTTATTACGAAACGCGTTTTGAAACGTTTTGGTTGCCCGGCAGTTCCTCAGGTGAGGTTTTGCTCGACATGACGTAGCCAGCGCTCGAACATCAACAGCGTCCACAATTGATCCGCCACCTCCGCGTGGCCTCGTTGATGCGCCTCGATCCAGCGCTGGACGGCGCCCTGGTCGAGATACTTTGCCGAGGCGGCTTGGCTGTCGAGCAGCTCCTCTCGCAGCATTCGGGACAACGGTCCGCGGAACCAGGCGTCGAGCGGGACCGCAAATCCCTGCTTGGGCCGGTCGAGAATCTCCGCGGGGAGCTTTGAGCGCATGGCGTCACGCAACATGCGCTTCTTGCTGCCGAGCCTGATGCGCCACGAATCCGGCAAGCGGTTCGCAAAGGCAATCATCTCCCGGTCGAGATACGGCACGCGCACCTCCAACGACGCGGCCATACTCGCCTTGTCCGCCTTTTCGAGGTAGGTGTCGACAAGCCAGGTGCGCTGATCCATCAGGCACAAACGGCCCACACGGCCGGCTTGTGGCCCGGGGTCGCGGCGGCGCCACACGTTCACCGGGTCGTGCGCAGCGTCGGCTCGCCACTCCGGACGCAGCAACTCCTCACGTGCCCGCGCGTCGAACAGCGTCAGGTACGAGGCATACCGCGCCGTGGCGTCGCCTTGGCGGCAGGCACGCATCAGCATCTTGAGCCGCCGCATCCGCGGCAACACCCCCGCGAGTTCGGGAAGCGGCGAGTACGCCACAAGACGGCGCCACAACGGGTGCCCGGTCAACCGCGTCTCGGCGACATACCGCCGGTAGCCGCCGAAGAGTTCGTCCGCACCCTCGCCAGAGAGGCTGACCTTCACGTACTCGCGAGTCAGCCGCGAAAGCAAAAGCACCGGCAACGCCGCCGCGTCGGCGAACGGCTCGTCGTAGTGCGTGACGAGGTCGTCGAGGGCGCTAAGGAGGTCCTCCTCGCTCGCCATCAACACGTGATGTTGTGTGCCGAGGTGCTCGGCGACGAGTTTCGCCTTGTCCGTCTCGTCGTAGTTCTCGTCGCCACCCCGGAAACCGAGGCTGAAGGTGTGGGTATTCTCGCGGCCAAGCTGCTCGGCGGCCACCGCGGCAAGTGCGCTCGAGTCCACCCCGCCGGAGAGGAACAGCCCGACGGGCACGTCGGCGATGACCTGGCGCCGCACCACCGTCTCGAGCAACTCGCGCAGCTCTCGGCAGGCGTCGAAGTAGCTCGTCGGCAACGGCGCGCTGGGGGCGAACGGCTCGGCCCCCTCGGAGCCGGCGAGCGTCCCCGCGTCCCAGCGTTGCCGCCGCACGCGCCCGTCCTGCCAG
>SKZP01000444.1 GCA_007127275.1 Planctomycetota bacterium | reverse complement strand
GGAAACCTCGACCGACGCGCACTTTGGGCGGGTACGGAGGCCGGCCCACGAATTCGTGGTTGAAGGCTACCCCGCACAAGGACCGGCGGCGGAATTTTTTCAAGCGAAGCGGTTGCTGATACGTAGAAAAGAGGAGAGACGACCCATGTTGTCGCCGCCGTCGGTCCCTCCCGTTGGCGAGGTATTCGCAAAACGTACCGGGTACGGGCTTTCGTTATGTCCACCGAGCCGAACCAACCGAGCGATCCGACGCAGACCATGTCGAGCGACGGCACGGGGTCCGGCTCCGGCTCGACGTCCGCGCCCACACCCACCCTCGGCGAGACGCTTGCAGAGGGGCAGCGGCTCGGGCCGTATGTCGTTCGCGGTGAGATTGGCCGCGGCGGCATGGGCATTGTCTACCGTGGCTACGACGCCACCTTGGCACGTGACGTCGCCCTCAAAGTGATACCGCCCGGGGTGGCCGACGACGAGGTGAAGCGGGCACGCTTTCTGCGCGAGGCGCGAAGTGCGGCGCAGTTGCAGCATCCGGCAATTGTGCCGGTATACATGGCCGGTGAAGAGGGAACGCTCGTCTACCTCGCGATGGGCTACGTCGAGGGCCATACGCTTGCCACACGCATCCGCCGGCCCGAAGGGGTGATGCTGGGCGAGGCGCTCGGATGGGTTCGCGATGTCGCTCTGGCTTTGCAGCACGCCCACGCCAAAGGGCTTGTGCACCGCGACATCAAGCCGGAAAACATCATGATTGACACCGCCGGCGAGGTGAAGGTCATGGATTTCGGTTTGGCGCGCTCGGTGATTGCCCCGGCCGAGGGCCACATCACGGATACGGGACTCTACCTCGGTACGCCGGTGTACTCCTCGCCGGAGCAGGTCAAGGCGAAGCCGCTTGACGCGCGCAGTGACCTGTACAGCCTCGGCGTCGTGCTGTACGAGTTGGTGACGCGCAAGCGCCCCTTCGAAGGGGAGAGCGCCTACGAAACGTTTCACGCGATCATGCACGCCGAGGTGGTCGCGCCCCACGAGCTTGAGCCGCGGGTGCCGGAGTCGGTGTCGCGGCTGGTGGCGTCGATGATGGCGCGCGAGCCTGAAAAGCGGCCGGCCAGCGGCGAGGCCGTCGCGGCGAGGTGTGACGAGTTGCTGGCCGGGATGGGGGAGGAGACGCGCCGTCTCGTGCTCGAGCATTTGCCGACGACGAGCGAACGGCCCGCCGCCGAGTCCGCCTCGCATGCGCCGACCCTCGCCGCCAACCCGGCGAGGCAGGCGCACCCGCACACCGTCGCAAGCGGGCAAGCCGGCAGCGGCGTCGCTGTCACGCAGGCGTCGGTGTCGAGGTCGCAGACGCACGGACACGCCGACAAGCAGCTTCAACTGCGCGGGGCCGCACCGCCGTCGCTGGTTGCCACGGTGCTGCTGGGGCTGATTGCCCTCGGTCTCGTCTTCCTCGGCACGCCGCCGCGCTCGAACGGCGAAGAGTCCACGGACCCCGGCACCCCGGGCGCGCCGAACGAAGTAAACGGCCCCGGCACCGTCGCCGAGCAAGACGGCCAGGGGGGTGCAACCGCTGGCGCCGACAGTGAGAGCACGAACGTGCCGGACCCAACACTCGAGCCGCCGGTGGTTGTCGCGTTCGAGCCGTTCGGCACGACGCAGTCGCTGGAGTCGCTTGAATGGTTGCAGGTCGGCATTCCCACCATGCTCACCTCGGCGCTCGCCGGCACCGAGGGGCTGCAGCTCGTCTCTCATGGCCGAGCCAAGCACGAGCTTGCGCGCCTCGAACTCACGGACGCAGAGGAACACGTCCAAATCCGGGCGCTCGCCGAGGCGTTGGAGCTCGACGTCATTGTGCGCGGCAACTACTACCTCTTCGGAGAAAAGCTCCGACTCGACGTGATGCTCGTCGACGCGCAAACGGGCACACCGCGAGACCGCGTCTCGCAGACCGGAGGGGAAGAAGAAATCTTCCCCCTGCTCGACCGCATGGCGGAGCGCTTGCACGACAAACTGCTCGAGCACTTCTGGCATGCCCCCGCAGCCACGGTAATGCGCGAGCTCGGCGCCGAAGGGGTGGAGACGCGCGGCGCGGCGGTCGACGGCAGCGACAAACAGGACATGCGGCTGCGGCGGGAATGGGAGGACTTGCGAGGCGGTCGCGGCAACGCCCGGCAGCGCACGTGGTTGGAAGAGCCTGTCACGACGGTACGGCTGCGCGAGCTGCTCGCGAGCCTGCAGCCGGCGCTCGAACGAACGGAGCGAAGCCGCGACGCAGGCGGTGCGAGGAGCGGCGCCGACGGGAAGAGCACCGGTGATGACGCCGAGCGACCGCGCCTCGAGCAAGACGAAATCACCGCGGTCGAGATGCAGGCCGTCGAGCGTTACCTCAGGCACCTGTTCCCGTACACGTCGGACGACAGCGCCATGTTGGAGATGATTCGCTTGCTCGTGACCTTGCGGGAGACCCGTTTGCGCTGGCAAGTCGAGGCGGAGACGTGGCTCGACCGGCCGTTGGGCTTCGAGAACTTCGGCGTCGAGCCGCCGAGTCAACAACCGCTTGTTCCCAAGGGGCACGGCGGCGAAATGGCAACGGTCGTGAAACGCGCCCTCGAAGCGGCCCGCCGCGCCGAAGAGTTAAAGCAGCAGTTCAAGAACCTCGGCGACAGTGACGGCTGGCGGAATGAGCTGTCGGAGCTGGATGCTGAACAGCGGCAGCGCCGTGCCCTCGCGGTTCGGCACGCAATGATCGGTGCACACCATAACGCGGACGCGCAGCATCACCGCGACGCGGACGAAGCCGCGGAGATGGCCGAGAGTTTGCGCCTCGCCGTGATCCATTTGACGCGCAGCCTCCTCGCCGAGCCTCGCTTCCGACCCGCACACGAGCTGCTGCAAGAGATCAAGCAGACCGACTGGCGCATTCCGGAGTAGCGCTTCCTGGTACCGCGCGGCCGCGAACCGCCCCGTTCACTAATTCTACCGCAGCGGGCATGAAGGCGACGCGCCCCTTGTTACGCCACCGGTATCTGCTGTGCGGTGCGGTGTGATTTTCTATGACTCGCGCTCCGTCAGCCTGGAACGACGCTTGAGCGCGGCCGGAGCGAAGAATCCGCGCCGGCGTGCGAACGTGCGCTTCGAACGGGTTCGTGGCCAAGTCCCCGCATGGGTACGCGAACGTCGCGTCGCGAATCAAGTTTTGCTCGCGGATCTCGGTAGGTAGCGTGATCTACACAGTGGCGAGGAACATGTGACTGCAGAACGGCTTTCCGAGCTCGGGCCCTTGGTTGTCAGCTCGATTCAACAGGTTCTCTGTCCGCTTTCGGACATTGAATGTGGCGGCCTCGTCGGCGGTATTGTTCTCATCTGGCTGACCAAAGAGTGTTGTGGCGTGCGCCGCATCGATGTCGCCTACGCACAGGCGGCGCTTCCGGCGGCCCAAGAAGTAGACGACATTCAAGGGGAATACCGCCGCATTGATACGGTGACGCTCAACAAGCCAACGTGGCAGGACCGGCTGGTCGTTGAAGGGCAAACGCTCGAGCCGGAAGGGGTCGACGTGGTGCGGGAGGTGCTTGCCGAGGTGCTGCCGTTGCATGGCGAGGTGGCGCTGTTCGCTG
>SKZP01000104.1 GCA_007127275.1 Planctomycetota bacterium | reverse complement strand
TGGAGGTGGCAGGGCGCTGTGACCGACTTCCGTTGGTGGGCGCTTCACGCCGCCGCACTTCGTTTCGCGTACTCCCTACCTTGTTCGGCACATTGCCGTTCGCCGTCGCAAGGAGCCGCCGTGATGCATTCCTCGAGTGTTTCCGCGCAAACGTTCCCGCCGTCTCCCTCACATTCGTGGATGCGGCTCCTACTTTGTGCCGTCGTGTTGCTGGTCGTACCCGTCACGCTTGCGCCCGCCAATGAGGCACGCTCGAGTGACGGGACCGACGCGACCCCAACGGCACGCGCCTCCCATTTCGAGCAGCCACCGTTTGCTGGCGAGCCGGGCTGGGTGGCGGCGCGCACTCACGGCAAGGTCGGCGAGAGCCGCGTGCTTGTGTTGCGCC
The DNA here is from genome assembly GCA_007127275.1 of Planctomycetota bacterium. Classification (GTDB taxonomy): domain Bacteria; phylum Planctomycetota; class UBA8742; order SKZP01; family SKZP01; genus SKZP01. Next base: position 3,253 of record SKZP01000104.1, on the reverse strand, counting down.
TGCCGGAGCCGGCGCAGGAGACCGCAACGCTTCGGTTGCAGGTGGAGCCTGCCGAGGCGCTCGACGTGCTTGCGCCGTTGCGCGTCGAGAAGGGGCACCTGCTAGCGTTTGCGCGTGTGCGACCGCTCCTCGCCGGGGAGGTGACACTACGGGCGAGCTTGCCGAACGACGACGAGAGCGCCCGTGGCCGGGAGAATGCCGGCGAGCTGGACGCCGGTGAAAAGGATGCGGGGCACAGGCAGGTGAGCGAGTGCGTGTTACAGGTTGTACCGCGCACCACCTTGCCGCCGGCCCCTGAGATGGTTTCGCCGAAACCGGGTGCCGTACTCTTCGGCGAACTGCTCGTTGGCGGGCGTGCCCGTGTGGAAACGACGCTGCCGGTACGCGAGCCCAGTGGTGCCCGTTTGCTCGGCCGTGTCCCGAACTCGGCGGACACGGATGCGGACGCGGCCTCCTGGGAGGTGCTTTACGAACAAGCGGACGTGCCGCGACTCGACATCCACTGGCGGCTACGCGCGCCGCTTGATGCGGCGACGTTGCCGGAGGGGCCGTATGAGCTTTCCTGGCAGCTCGACTACGACGACGTCGACGAGCCGCGTACCACGTTGCCTACGCCCGTGCGCATTGCACATCCGGACCCGCAAGCGCTGCTTGGTGGCGACGCGCAGGACCTCGCCCGGCTCGAGCTACCCGAGGACTTCCGTGACCGCCGGCAACCGCGCATCCGCGAAGATCCGCAAGCCAGCGGTGGCGCCTACACACTCCACCACTCACAGCGGCCGCCCCTGCGCATACCCGTTGAGGCGGGGGAGCACGGCGGCTACTACCAAATGGCGCTCGTCGCCCGCAGCGACTATGCCACCGGCGCACATGCCTGCGTCGGCATCACCTTCAACGAGCAGCGCAACGTCCGCTTTCCGGAGCGCACGTCGTTGCTAGAAGAGTCGTGGCACCGCGTGATGGTCGGCGCACCCGTTTACGTGCCGCCCGGCGAGCAGTGGGTCACGGCACAGTTCATGAACGACACGTTTCGCCGCGGCGTCTGGGACCGCAACCTGTTCATTGACCGTTTGGAACTCTTGCCGCTTACGAACCAGCCCACGCCGCGCAACGTGCGGATGGAGTGGACACGCGCACCAAAAGGCGGCCCCGTCGCTGGCGCCTTCGAAGTGCGCAGCCGCATTCGCCGCGACGACGCCGAGCACACGCCACTGAAGCCCACCTGGCTCGAAGTCAACGGCGAACGCATCGCCAAGCAAATCAGTGAGCAGCCCCGCTTTACTGTTTCGCCGACGTATTTCCAGCCGGGTGAGAACACCGTGCGGCTTGTGATGGACCTCGAACTGATGCACGTCGCGAAAACGCACCGCGTCGAAGCCGGTCGCGTCGCCACGCCGGCGGCGCATTTCACCTGGGAGCCGCCCCGCAACGAAGAGAGTGGCGAGGCATTCCCGGCGCACGAGGACGGCTTGATTCGCATTACCGCTTATGAAGAGGATGCCTGGCTCGACGGACCCCTGCGGTTTGACAGCCGCGCCCCGGACGGCCGCATTGCGGCGTTCTACCGAGAAGGAACGGCTCGGATGCGACTGCCCGACGAGCTACACGGCCGCTACGACCTGCGCCTCTTCTGCCGCGCCGACAGCTTCGAGGGCCACCCCGTTGCCGCGGTGACGCTCAATGACGAGCCGCTCGGCGAGCTGGAAGTGCGCGGCGGCTGGTGGGGCCGGCGCGTCGCGACGCTCGAGTTCGAGGAAGGTGAAAAGGTCCTTGAGATTTCTTACGTCAACGACAAGTACGAAGAAGGCGTCGGCGACCGCAATCTCTTCGTCTCCGCCGTCGAGTTGCGCCCGCGGCCCGTGATGGAAGCGCGTGTCGAACCGCAGGTGCGCTGGCTGTATCCCGCAGAAGAAGGCAAGGTGGCGCGCGCGGACGCATTCATCTTCGACGTGGTGCATCCGCACGGCATCAATTGGGTGCGGCTGCGCCGCGACGGCTCGCACGTCCCCGGCGGCTTCCGCAACTTCGCCATGCAAGCCAAGGGACGCATTTGCATGCCCGTTTACTTGCGTGACCTTGAGCCCGGCGAGCACACCTTCACCGTGCAAGTCCGCGACTTGCAAGGCCACACCACGGAGCTTGCCCCGCTTACCGTGACCCTCACCGAGGATGCGACGGCGACGCCGTATGCGCAGTGCGTGCATCTGTTGCACCGCTTCGGCTACGGGCCGGAGCCGCGGTTGCTCGCGCAGTTGCTGCTTGCCGAGGACAAGTACGACACGTTAAGCGCGTGGCTGCGCGCCGAGCCGGAGGCGGCCACGCATCAGGATGCGCTTGCGCGCCTGCCGCGCCACCGCAGCATCTACCACGTCCCCCGGCGCGTGCTCGACATGGGCCTGCGCACAGACAACCCGGCACGCTTCCGCCTCGAGCAATTCTGGGAGAACCACTTCTCCACCTGGATCCGCAAGACGCGCGCCGAGCGCAAATGGCGCGAGCACGAGCGCATCAAAGCAGCGGCGAACACCCGCTTCCGCACACTGCTCGAAACCTCGGCGACAAGCCCCGCCATGCTGATCTACCTCGACCAGCACACGAGCTTCGCCAACCGCCTTAACGAAAATTACGCCCGCGAAATCCTCGAGTTGCACACGCTCGGCGTCGACAGCGGATACACACAGGAGGACGTCGAAAAGCTCGCCCGCTTGCTTACCGGCTTCTCGGTAACGAGCGACGACCAGGGGGACCGCTTCGTGTTTCACGGGCCGCTGCACGACACGGCCGAACGCGAGATCATTGGGTACCGCTTCACAGGGGCACAGGAATCCGACGACCACGAGAAGGCCCGCCGAGCCGGCCTCGCCCGTGGCATGGAAGAGCTCGACCTGCTCGCTGCGCACCCGTCCACGGCACGGCACATTGCGCAGAAACTGCTCGAGCACTACTACGGGTATCCGGCGCCGGAGGATCTCGTCGGCAAACTTGCCGAGGTCTACCTCGAAACAGACGGCGACGTCGCCGCCATGTTGATGCACCTCGCCCGTTCGCCGGGCTACCGGCACGACGCAGCACCGAAGATGGTGAAGGACCCGCTCGACTTCGGCCTCGGCTGGAGCCGCCGCGCGGGGTACACCTCCGCAGGCCAACTCGGCCGCTTCCTCGACGCCTCGGAGCGCATGATCATGGACCTCGACACGCCGGACGGCTACAGCTACGACCCCGCCGACTGGCTCGATTCGAGCTCGCTGTTGCA
>SKZP01000135.1 GCA_007127275.1 Planctomycetota bacterium | reverse complement strand
TGGGCGGAAACGGCTTGTCACCGCGAAAGCTGCGCTCGCGCCGTTCGAGTTCTCGGAGTTCGCGTTGCGTCACCGACTCGAGAAGCGACTCCGGGATGTCCAGCGTCTCCATCACGCTCGGATTGAGCACGCGCACGCCGCCCATGGCTACTGCCCCCATGGCAAGCTCCTCCTGCCCCGGCACGCCGAGCTTGCGCACGACCAGCACATCCAGCGGCGCGTCCAACCGGCGGGCAATCTCCACGGCGACCGGCACGCCCCCGCGGGGCAAGGCCAGCACAAGCAGGTCCTCGCGCCCGGCATAGTCGCGTGCCATTTGCCCGGCAAGTTGCCGGCCGGCATCCGGTCGGTCCCGAAATCTCGTTGCCATGCTTCCTCCCGGCTGCACCTTTGCCTTCGCCTTCGTCGTCGCCTTCCGTTGACCGCTCGCCGTCTTCACCCTGCACAAGCAGCGAGTCACACGGGTGCGGCCGTTGTTTATGGGGAACCCGTGGCTCCTTTCTCTCATTCCGCAATCTTCGCGGCGAGCGCCGCGGCCCCGGCAGTTTTGCCTTGCAACGGAGGTAGCGGCGTGGAACTCTACTCCGGTCGCGAGGAGGCGTAGATCCACGCACGGACACGCATGGAACCGAAACGCACGTGAGGTGTCGCCATGGCCAAGCCAAAGCGCGAAAAGATCAAACTGGAAAGCTCTGCCGGCACGGGATACTTCTACACAACGTACAAGAACCGGCAAAACACGACCGAAAAGGTCGAACTGAAAAAGTACGACCCGGTTGCCCGCAAACACGTGCTCTTCAAAGAGAAGAAGCTCAAGTAAGCAACTGCTGCACTCGCAGGTGCCGCGTGGAGGTCGACGCGCTACTCCCTGTGCATCTCTACGTTGAGGACCGGTCGTTTATCCAAGCGCGCGGGCTTCGCCCGAGGGGCATACGGCCGTTGCCGGGTGCGACCCGCGGGCGAAGCTCGTGGGCTTGGGGGCGCATTTCCACACGGTTGAGATACACAGCTTTACTCGCTCCGCTTTGCACAGCCTTCGTTCGTGACGCTCAATGATTGGCTTTGGCTGGGCATTGGATGGCCTTGCAAGAGGACGCTGCGGCGGTGGCTCGGAGATGTCGAGGCGCCGTCGGCTGCGTGCTGGCTCGGGGGTGCGGCGGTTGTCGGGGTGCGTGCGCTTATTGTCGTCGGGTTGTGTGCGGCGCTTGTTGCCTGGCTTGTGAAGCTTGAGCCGCGGGGCGCCTTCGTGTGCGCAGCGGCCGCGCTGGCGGCGCTTGCCGGGGTGGCGCTGATACGCCTTGGCGGCGCGCCGTGGCTGCTGCGCAATCCGCGCGCACTCAGGCTGCGCCGGGCGCGAACGCTGCTGTCGGTGTCGGTCGCTACGCTTGCCGTGCCGGTGCTACTCCTGTTCGTGGCGCTTGCGCTTGCCCTGGGTGGCGGCCTGCAAGGTGCGGTGGCGGCGACGCTTGCGGGCCTTGCACTACTTTCCGTGGCCGCGGTGCCGCGTCACGCATACCTTGTGCAGCAGGCGAGCCGCGACGCCTCGACCTCGCACGGGCGGCGCTTCTGGCTTGCCGTGTTGGTCGAGGCGCTGATGGCGCTCGGCCTTGTCGTGCTTGTCGTGTGGGGCTTGAGCCGCGTGGCCTTTCCGCTGTTTCAGGTGCCCAGCGGCTCCATGTGGCCCACGCTGCACGGCGGCCCGAGCGGCGGCGACGTCATCCTCGTCGACCGCACGACCACGTGGGGGCGAGCGGGCGACGAGTTCGAACGCTTCGACTTGCTCGTCTTCGAGCACCCCGGTTACCCGGACAAGATGGTCAAGCGTGCCGTGGCCTTTGGCAACGAAACGGTGCAGGTGCGCGGCGGCAGCGTTTGGATTGACGACGAGGTCGCACCGCGGCCGGTGGAGGTCGCTCTCGCACAGATGCAGCGTGCGCCCATCTTGCACGCCGAGCCGCGTCGCGAATTCCGCGGCCGCGCCGCGAGCCAGGCGTTGCGCGCGTTTGACGAGCGCTTCGCGCTTTGGCACGGCGGAGAGGTGCAGACTTCGTCGCTGCCCGAGGAGGTGGCGCAGCAAACCTGGCTACTCGAGGAGCCGCCGGAGCCCGGCGCGAGTTCGCTCGCTTCGCCGGCGTGGCGCATGGATGCCGCCCACGCGGATGCGCCGCGCTACCTGCTCGAGCCGCACGAGCGCAGCTTCTGGCAGCGCTCCCAGCCGGCGCACCCGAGGCGCGGCTACGACCTCGGCTACCTTGCGGAGCACGGTCCGCTACGCTCGCGCCTCGTCGTGCGCAAGCCGCTTGAAGATCCCGCGCTCGCGCATGTTCGCACGGCCATGCCGAGCGCTCATCTCGGCGTCGAGCTGGAACTGGAACGACTCGCCGACTGGCCGCAACACAGCGGCAGCGTCCGTCTCGGCTTTCGCGTCGAGGCGGACGAGGAGGGTGCGCTCGAGCAGCACGTAGAGCTTGCCGTGCAAGCCGGTGACGAGGCGGCCTCGCTCGGCGGCCGAGTCACGCGGTTTCACCTCGGAGAGCGCGAACGCAGCGTCGAGGTCGAGGCGCTCGACCTCGGTGCCTGGCCCGCTGGCGGCGACGCCGCACGGCTGCGCGTGCATACCGTCGACGGCCGCTTCGACGCGTGGTTCAACGGCCAGCGTGTGCCGGCGAAGCCGGGGTCGCTCCCCGGGCTCGGCTTACCGGCCGCGGCGCGGAATGTCGTCGTTTGGGTGGAGAGCGACGTGCCGGTACGCGTCACCTCGTTAAAGCTGGCCGCGGCCACGTCGTACCTGGCAACGGGCCCCTTGCGCGAGCCGCTCGAGGTGCCGGCGGGCAAGCTCGTCTTCCTCGGCGACAACACGCATTTCTCGAGCGACAGCCGCGAGTGGGAGATGATCCACTACCGCTGGCCCGACGGGCGCCGCGAACGCGTCGCCGTGCACGAAGACACAGGGGGGCGCTCCAAGGCCCGCGTCCTTGTGCCGCGGGAAGAGATGCCCGAGGTGTTGCTTTCCGAAGCCGACGAGCAGGCGTGGCCGGAGGAGATTCCGCAGGCGCTCTCGCTGCTGACGCAACGCTTCGGCGACGAAGGCGTGGTGCAGCGAGACGAGATTGTCGTGTACTGGAACGAAACGGAGATGCGCCCCGGAGAGAAACGCGTGCTGCTCGGGCTGTCCCCGGCACCGGCGTGGCAAGATGCGGTGGAGAGGCTCGCCGCGAAGGCGGGGACAACGCCACGTCGGCTCGGGCTGCAACCGGCGCCGTTCGTCGGGGACGAAGACCTCGTCGGTCGCGTCCTCGCGGTGCTTTCACCGGCCCAGCGGCTGCGCCGGGCGCGTTGACGCGGGCTCAGTTCGCCGCGGGGGTAGGCTTGCGAATTCAACGGGATGGGAGTCATGCGTGACGCGTGGGTGGAGTGTGTACCAAACGTTTCCGAGGGACGCCGGCCGGAGGTCCTTGCCGCGCTTGCGCAGCGGGTGCGCAGTGTCGAAGGTGCCTACCTGCTGCACACGGATGCGGATGCGGACCACAACCGTAGTGTCTTCACGCTCGTGGCGCGGCCGTGGGCGGTGCGCGAGCTTGGCCTCGCTTTAATGGACGAGGTAATGCGCCACGTCGACCTGCGCGACCACGACGGCGTACACCC
>SKZP01000344.1 GCA_007127275.1 Planctomycetota bacterium | reverse complement strand
TCCCCGTGGCCGAGGATGGGAAACCTTATGTCGCTTGCCCCACCGTGTCAAGCCTGCGTGAACAATTTTCATCGCTATGCGGCGAATCCGCTGCGAGCCCGGTTTGCCGGGCTTTTGCGGCGGGCGACTGCTCATTAATACGGTCGAGGGGGCGCTTTTCTTTGCCCGTTTCGCTCGATTTACTCGGCGCGGGGGGTGCACGCCGACGGGGTGTGCGGTCACCGGCGGCAGCGGCCGCGTTTGACTTGCAGGGCTTCGCACTCCGGGTGCTGCGCTCGCGTCTGGTGAAAGCTTCACCGCATTTGGAAAGCTAGCCACGGCCACCGGCTTCGCTGCTCAATGCCTCCGCCTCGCAGCGCCTTCGCTCGTGACGCTCAACGTTCGAAAGGCATTTCCTGCCAGCACCTTACTTGGACGGTAGCTTCAGGGTGCGGCGGCCGCTTTTCGGGTGGCGGACAATGGCGGTGGCGCCGCTTTCGTCGCTCTTGAGTATGTGTAGACGCTCGGTGTACTCGGTGAGCAGGGCGCGGCGACTGAGCATCCCTCTGAGTTTGGGCTCGCCGGCGGCGTTCGGCTCGACGACGGGCAGTGCCTCCCAGCGCTCGGCGGTGAAGCGGGCGAGGGCGTTGTTCAACGTGTCGTCGAGGTGCAGCGCGGCGACGGTGGTCGTGGCAATGTCGCCGGCGGTGACGAGCTTGTGCAGTGACTTTTCGCCGCTGTCCGCGTAGAGGGCCTCGCGGATGTCGTTGATCGAGACGATGCCGACGAGACAGTGTACGTCGTCGACGACCGGGAAGTAGCTTTCTTGCGACTCGAGCACCTTGGGTAGCACCTTGGCCAGCGACCATTCCTGCGGGATGGGCGTGCCCGGCTCGACGCGCCGCTCGGCAATGTCGCGGACGTGAAGGTCCTTGAAGACGTCAATGACGAAGTCGCCGCGGTGGGCGAGCGAATCAATGCGCGTCTCCGGCTGCGACGGAAACAGCACGCCACGTTGTGGGCCAAGCAACAGGTAGGCCAGCGTGCAGGTCCAGATGGCCGGGATCAGCAGGCCGTAGGAGGAAGTAAGCTCGGCGACCATGATCACGCTGGAGATGGGTGTTTTTGCAATTGCGGCGAAGTAGGCGGCCATGCCGACGATCACGCAGGCACCGAGCGACGGGGCAAACGCGACCGTGCCCGGCAGCAGCGCTTCGAGCCAGATGAATACGGCACCGAGGGCCCCGCCGATGCAACCGCCAATGACCAGCGAGGGGCCGAAGGTGCCGGCCGCGCCACCGAATTGCACGGTGAAGCCGGTGGCGAACATCTTGCCCCCGGCAATCAAGAGCAACACCGGCGTGAGTATGAGTGCCGGGGCGTCGGCGCCGAGCAGGCCGACGTGCGCCGCGTAGTCCGGGTTGATCAGCCCTTGGATGAGGCCGTAGCCGAAGGAGAGCACGTTAAGCACGGCAAGCTGCGCCGCCTCCAAAGCGCCGTGCCCGGCAAACAACGCCCCGACGAGCAGGAACAGCGCCACTGCCGTCGCCCCCGTCAGCAGCCCGCCGAGCCCCGCTCGCAGGCATTGCGGCACCTTGTCGAAGCGCGCATTCACTGCAGCGAGCCGCCGGTAGAGGAACACGTTGAACCGCCCGGCAGCGGCGACGACGAGGCCGATCAGTGTGTAGGTGAGCAGCTCGAGCGGGTTGGCGAAGGTGAACAGCGCGGCGTCGCCAAGGCTGAACAGCGGGTTGAAGTCGCCGGTGACGACGGAGAAGAGGGTGTAGCCGACGACCGAGGCAATGATTGACGGGGTGAGCACGTCCGCCTCGACGTCGTTGCCGCGGTAGAGGATCTCCGCCGCGAACAGCGCAGCCGCCAGCGGCGCCCGGAACACGGCACCAATGCCCGCGGCCATGCCGGCGGCAAGCAGGACGCGCCGCTCCTCGGCGGAGAGCCCCAGCCGCTCGCCGAGCCATTGACCGAGCCCGGCGCTGATCTGCGCAATGGGCCCTTCGCGGCCGCCGGAGCCGCCAGAACCGAGGGTGAGCGCCGAGGCGAGCAGGTTCACAAAGGGCACGCGCAGCCGCATCGGTGCGGGCCGGCGGTGGTAGGCGTCGACGACGGAGTCGTTGCCGAAGCCGACGCGGTCCGGGGCGAAGCGTCCCTTCAATAGGTTCGCAAGCGCATTCCCTGCGGCCGGCAACACAAGCAGCAAAAGCAGCGAAAGCCCCGCCACCGTCGCCGGCACCGGCTGGGCAAACCACACCGCCGGGGCATGTTGCGGCATCCCCACCCAGTACCCGGCTACGCCGTGGAGCAGCCACTCGAAGAGTAGCGCCGAGGCATAATAAAAGGCAATTGCCGCCACCCCGGCCACGACGCCCACCAGGCTCGACAACCCCAACCAGCGCCACGTCGCTCCGCGGCCTACGCCCGCCGGCACCACCCGTCGCGACGGTGCCGGGCGCGTAGTAGAATGGGAGCTCGCGCGGTGGGTGGACATGGCGACACGCTCGTCGGCGTCTTTATTCTGGGCAGCTATTGCGTAGGCGGCGGATTATCGTATTCTGCCATGTGCGGAACCATACCGCGCAGCGAGCGAAAGGGACGCTTTCCTCGTATTAGCTGGTATGGTACCGAGTGCTGCGGTGCGCGGCGAGGACGACAACGTCGAAACCTCGACAGCGAGGGAGCGAACGAGCCGTCGACTCGTCACGGTAGAACGCTACCGCGCGTGACGTCGTCACTGTAGGCATGCCACTCCGTCCGGCACAACGACGGCAACCGAGGACGAAAACCCGTCCCGAAGACGAAGAGATCGAGCGAATAAGGAGAAGGGCGTTTGGGCAAGCGGATGTACGCCATTGCGCGGGAACTCAAGACAGACTGTCGCTCGCTGATTCGCATGGCGCGAAAGTTCGGCATGGACTTTCGCTCGCACATGAGCGTCGTCAGCGATGCGGAAGAAATGCACATCAAACGGGCCTACAAGGTCGAGACAACACAAAAATCTCCGGTTGCCCGCGTCGTGGTCGACAAAGTGACCAAGACCGCGAAGGCCCAGGGGGGCACGGCCACGGCGACGAAACCGGCCGCCCCGGCCAAGCCACCGCGTTCCGACGAACCGATCGAGATTCATAAGTCGAGCATCATTTTCGCGCGCCCCAGCGAAAGCGAAGCGGCCGGTGACGGTGCGAAAGCGGGTGCCGGCCGAGGCCGCGATGGCGGTGGTGACACCGGCACGGCCGTTGCCGAGCGCGGCAAGGGCAAAGGCAAAGGCAAAGGCAAGGGCCGGTCCGGCATTGAAAAGATTGAGTTCATTCGCCAAGGACGCGGCGGAGCCGGTACAGGCGGGCAAGGTGGTCGCGGCGGACGCGGCGGCGACCGGCGAGGCTCCCGACAAGGTGGGGCCGCCACCGCGGCGCCGGTGAAAATCACCGAAGCAACGGTCGAGCTGCCCATTACGGTGAAAGACCTCAGTGCCGCCTTCGGCGTCAAGGCGAACGGTATCCTGCAGGCGCTGTTTCAGCAGGGCAAGATGAAGCGGATCAACGACTTCCTCGCCCGCGACGAAGTGGAAGAGCTGGCCCTCGAGTTCGAGCTCGAGGTCACCTTCAAGGAAGGTGGCGGGGAAGACCGCGAGACTCAGTTGCTGACGCAATT
>SKZP01000506.1 GCA_007127275.1 Planctomycetota bacterium | reverse complement strand
GGCGCATGGTGCGGCTGGTGAGCAGTGAGCCGTTGAACTCGGCGAGGATTCGGGCGGCCTCGTCGGGAAACTCGAACAAGCCGGTAAGCGTTGCGCTGTGAACGCGCCACTGCGCAATGGCCTCCGCTGTTTCTGTATTAATGCGCCACACCGCCGACATGTGAATCTGCGCGCCGCGCCACGCCGCCAGCTCCTGCGCGGTTTGCGCGTCCAGTTCCCGTACGCCGTCGAGGTACAGGAACGTGCCACTCCAGCGGGCAAACTGCGCGGCAGCTTCGGCGGGAAGCGCCCGCAGACCATTCAACTGGAGCGTGTTGCCCGGCCATTGCGCGAGTTGTTCGGCGGCCTGCGCGTCCAAGTCCGTGACACCGTTGAGGAACAAGGCGCGCCCGGACCAGGAGGCAAGGGCTTCTGCGGCCACCGTCGGCAGTGACAGCAAGCCGTTTAGCCGCAGACTGGTGCCGGTCCACTCCATCAGCGGCGCGACTTCGGCGGGATCTTGCACCCCGTTCAGCCTCAACGCTCGACCGCGCCACCGTGCAAGGGCCTTGCCCGCGGCCGGTCGCAAGTTCGGCAATCCATCAATGTGCAGGATGCCTCCGGACCATTGCGCCAGCGCCGTCGCCGTTTCCGCCGACAGCTCACGAAGACCATTCAAGCGAAGCTCGTCGCCACGCCAGGCCGCGAGTTCGCGGGCCGTCGTCGGGGTAAGGTCCGTCAGACCGTTTAGGTGAAACGCGTCGCCGGACCAAGTGGCCAGCGTCGCCGCGTGCGAGGTTGCAAGCTGGCGCACGCCCCCGAGCACAAGCGTACGGCCGCGCCATCGCACCAATGCCTCGGCCATGGTTTGCGTCAGGGCTTGTAGGCCGCTCAAGCGCAACGTGCCGCCGCGCCAGTCGACCAGTGCTTCGAGGGTGGCGGCCTCAACCTCGGCAAGGCCGTGCAAGTCGAGTATGCTGCCCCGCCAGCGCGCAAGTGCTCGCGCCGCGGGCTCGTCGAGCGTTTGCACACCTCCGAGCAACAGCCAGCGGCCTTGCCACGACGCCAGCGCCGCGGCCACTTCGACATCCAGTTCGTTCAAACCGCCGAGGTTGAGCGAGTGTCCGTCGTCCCACTCGGCCAAGGCCGCAGCGGCCTCTGCGTCGAGCGAGTGCAAGCCGCTCAACGACAGGCTGCCGAGTCCCGAGCCAGCCAGCGCGCGAGCTACCGCAACGTCGATTGACGCCAGCCCGTCAAGTTGCAACACGCTGCCACGCCATCTGGTAAACGCTGCCGCCGTCTTGTCGTCAAGCGAGGCAAGCCCGTCCAACGCCAGCAGCAAGCCGCGCCACTGGGCTAGCTGCGTCGCAACGGTGGAATCGAGACGCCGCACCGACGACAAGCGAAGGGACGTTCCGTCCCAACTCGCTAGGTGCGAGGCTGTCCGTGCGTTCAGGGACATGAGCCCCGTGAGGTCCAGCCAGCCGCCCGGCCAGCTCGCAAGGTGCCGCGCCGCTTCCGGCGACAGCGACGTCAACTCGGGCAGTAAGATGCGCGAGCCGGCGAACGTCGCCAACGCGCCCGCCTCCTCCGGCGACAAGGCGGTCACGCCGTGCAACAGCAGTGTGCTGCGCCGAATTTGTGAGACGGGGACCGGCTGTTCGCCACCGAGGTCTAGTTCGGCCTGCGCCATCCGTTGACGGTTGCTCGCATCAAGGGCGAGAAAGTCCGCGAGTGTTCGCGACGCCGACGCCTCATCCTGGGCCTGCCCGGCCGCAGGACTCAGCCAAGGCGCCGCCGCATGGAGAGCGAGCAACGCAAACATGAAGCAAAGGAGGCGGGCTTGTTTCATGGCGAGTCGTGGGTACGCGGCCCGTCGATCCATCAAGTACGAACAGGAAACGAAAAGGTGCGACGGAAACGCGAGTGTATCAAACGAGAAGTGGCGCATATCAACGTCCAATCAAAAGCGTTACCCGTATCTCCCATGCATAGAGGGGTTAGTTGTAAGCCTGCAGGCTTGTTCGCATGCCGCCAAGTTTTCATATCTGAGGCGCGCAGACAGCTACAAAGGACGAGGCGGGCGAAGCCGCGGGCTAGACCTACAGCCGCTCCACAATTGCAAGACGAACGACACGCCATTTTGACAGTAGGCGCGTATCCCGTTTCATGTAGCGCGGATGAGCCCTTGCGTGTTCGCGAAGCGTGGTCACGGACGCGCGGTAAGCGTGCGGGCGAGCGTCGCGAACGACTCCGCCGAGGCGACTTCGCCGCGGGAGGTGGCGTCGAGGCCGGCGACGGCAAGCGCGGCGTCGACGGCGTCGCTCGGAAACGTGGTGCCGAGCGCGAGCGCCTTGCGCAGGTGCTTGCGGCGGTACTGGAATGCCGCGTGCACGAGTTGCTTGAAGGTCGCGTACTCGGAAGCGCTCAAGCCCAGCGGAAATGGCGAGTCAGCCTCGCGGGTCGTGCCGCGCACAAAGCCCGAGTCTACCTTCGGACGCGGCATGAACACCGTCGGTCGAATGCGCCGAGTGACGTCCCACGTGGCGTGAGCCTGGCAGAGCACGGATAAGGTGCCGTACATCTCGCTGCCCGGCTCGGCCGTAATGCTTTGCGCCACCTCCCACTGAACCATGACGGCCACACCGTCGAAGCCGGCACCACCGTCGCCGGGTGCGGACCCGCGAGCAGGCCGCCACTCGAGGATGCTGACGAGCAACGGTGAGGCAATCTGAAACGGCAGGTTCGCCACAAGTCGCAGGCGCGCCTCCGGTGCGGCGGCACGCAGCGCGTCGAGCCACGTCCGCACGTGGGTGTCGAGTTGCTTGCGCCGTAGCACGTTCGCCTGCATCAGGTGCACCCTTGGCTCGTCGGCCTCGCGAGCCTCGAGCAGGCGCGCCACCACCCGCTCGGGCTCCGGCTCCGTCGACGCGGTGTCCTCCGCGGCCAGATACGGGGCGAGCAAACGTCGCGTCACGCCAAGCACCGTTTCGTCGAGTTCTACGCCGAGCACCACAGCCCCGCGTTCCAGCAATCCGGCGGTGAGGATGCCAAGGCCGACGCCGACTTCGAGGATAATCTCGCCGGGCTGGACCTCCGCATCCTTGACCAAAGCGGTCCGCAAGTTCGGGTCGACGAGGTAGTGCTGCCCGAGTGACTTGCGCAGCGAAATCCCCGCTCGCGCCAACACGGTGCGGACTTCTTGGCTCGTACGTGGGACGCTCTCAATCATTGGGAATCTCGTAGGTTTCGTCTCACCCGGCGAATCTCGGCCTACGAAGGAGACGTTTGCGTTTCCGTTGCGGTCTGGGGTTCCGTCGTGCCCTGAAAGGGTGGCATGGTGGCGTGTCCCTTTGCGCGGATGCCGCGGCGGCGCACGACGGCACCCACGGTGCGAAACAAAATCCACAGGTCGAGCCAAAAGCTTTGCCGCTCCACATACGTCACATCCACGCGGAAGCGCTCCGGCCAGTCCAACTCGTTGCGGCCGCTTACCTGAGCGAGCCCGGTGATGCCGGGGCGCGCCTCGTGTCGCCGGTATTGCTCCCGGGTGTAGCGTGGCAAGTACTCCATCAACAGTGGCCGCGGCCCGACGAGGCTCATGTCGCCGCGCAGCACGTTGAGCAACTCGGGCAACTCGTCGAGACTTGACGCGCGCATCAGGCGACCGAGGCGGGT